>NZ_JBQCGS010000082.1:0-16199 GCF_051955415.1 Flexivirga sp. | reverse complement strand
CCCACGTGAGCCCCGCGACCCCCTCCCCACACACCGCGGCCCACGCTCACCCCCCTGCGGACAGCGTGCGCCTCGACCCGTCGCCCCCTCCGGCGGCTTGCTACGGGACCAGCTTGCGGGCGCCGCCACGGGCGCACAACGATTCGACGGGAGCCGAATCCATCTCGACAGCGCCCGAACTCGGTGGCCGCGGCCGCCTGGTACTGCCAGGATCGGCGGCATGAGCGACACGACCCCATGGCAGGTGCGCACGTTGACCGACCCCCGCGAGGCGATCTCCTGTGCGCAGCAGCTCGTGGCGACGGATCCGGTGGCCTACTCGGTGTTCTCGACCGTCACCGGGTCACTGCTGGCCGAGCCGAGCCGGTATGTCGAGCCGCGCTGGTATGCCGTCCAGGACGAGCACGGCGCCGCTGCGCTGGTCGCGATGCTGACCGCACCGCAGCCGTTGCACCTGCCGACCGACCTGCCGGGCGCGATGCCCGCCCTGGCGGACCACCTGCGCGCCTGCGGTGCACCGGTCCCGGGAGTCAATGGCCCACGGGACGCGGCGCTCGACTTCGCCGACGCCTATCTCGAGCCCACGGGTGGACGCATCATCGGGCGGGAGGGCATCGGCGTCTACGACTTGCCGGTGCCGGCGCAACTGCCGTGGGCGGTCGACGGCGATCACGTCATCGCCGACGAGTCGCAGCTGCCGCTCCTCACCGGCTGGGTGCGCGACTTCCTGGTCGAGATCGGAGACCGCGAGATCAACGCCGAGGCCACGGCCCGGCGGCAGATCGCCGTGGGCAACGTCAGCCTCTGGCAGATCGCCGGCCGTCCGGTCGCGATGTGCTGGGCAAGCGCGCCATACGGCGGCGTCGTGCGGGTGTCCGGTGTGTACACCCCGCGGGCCGAGCGCGGTCACGGCTACGCCAGCGCGGTGGTGGCTGCGGCGAGCCGGCGCGAGCAGGAGCGGGGACACACCTGCATGCTCTACACCCAGCTGGCCAATCCGACCTCCAACAAGATCTACCGGGCGCTCGGCTATCGGCACCTCGGTGACGACCTGCGGCTCAGCTTCGCGTGAGCACCCCTGCGGCGGCGCACTTCTCGAGGACGAAGTCCAGCGGCACGGCGTGCATGACGTGGTCGTGGAACCCCTCCGTCGTCGTGGCCAGGAAGAGCGAGTCCAGCACCGCCTCGGCGACGGCCTCCTGGACTGCGAAGAAGACCGGGTTGAGCGCGTTGTCGGGGATGCCGCGCGACCGCCCGGTGTCGAAGGCGATCGCGTAATCGCCGCTGCCCTGGGCGAAGTCGGATCCGGCGTGCGCCATACCGAAGACCGCACGGGTGGCGACCCGGGTCAGCTGACGGGCGTCGAGGCCGGCGTCCACGGCGACCACGAGCATGCACGAATTGCCCTGCGGCTCTTCATCATCAGCTGGTCGAGTGCCGGGGGAGCGCAGCGGAGGAGGTGTGTCGAGACCAGGTGTGTTGAGACCGAGCGCTTCCCGTGGAGTGATCGGTATGCCGCGCACGGTGAGCGTGCCGGAGAAATTCGTCTGCGCGAGCACGCCGACGGTGCAGCTGCCGTGTGCACCGAGATCGACCACCCGTGACGAGCTGCCGATCCCGCCCTTGAAGCCCAGGGCCGCAGTGCCCGTGCCGGCACCGACACAGCCCTGCTCCACCGGCTCCGCCGTCGCATCGGCCAGGGCCTGCAGGACGTGTGCCTCGGTCACCGGGCGGCTGCGGATGTCGGACAGATGGCCGTCGTTGGTCTCGCCGACCACCGGGTTGAGCGACTCGACCTGCTCGTTGCCCGGTGTGGCCAGCACGTAGGAGACGAGGGCGTCGGCCACCCGGAAGGCGGACAGCGTGCCGGTCAGCAGGATCGGCGTCTCGATCTCGCCGAGCTCGGCCAATTGCGTTGCGCCGACGAGTTTTCCGTAACCGTTGCCGACGAAGAGCCCGGCCGGCAGTCTCCCACCGGCCACATCCACCGCATCCAGCACGATTGCGGTGACACCGGTGTGCAGCCGGGTGCCCTCGCGGATCGTCACCTGGCCCACGCGCACGCCCGGAACGTCGGTGATGGAGTTCGCCGGGCCCGGCCTCCCGGTCCCGGGCGCGACGCCCAGCTCCCGTGCACGGACCCGTCGGGAAGCTGCGGCAGAGCACTCCTGGAGCGGCATGGCTTCACCGTAGACGGTGGCGCCCCGGCGCGTTCGGGCCTACTGTGAAGTAGGCCACTACACCTGTCGTAACGCGGAGGCGTTGATGAACTCAGCAGACGCGCTCAAACGCGCCGTGCGCTGGGGCCTCGGGCACGGTCTGCCCGGCGGTCTCATGCGGATCGCCGCGCGCCGGGGCGATCTCCAGGGCCGGATGTCCACCCAGGCCGAGCGGGTCAGCACGCGTGATCTGGTGCCACTCATGGACGAGATCCGAGCCGCAGGCACCATGGCGCGCTGGCGCCTCGGACACATCACCGTGGATCATGAAGCCGTGCGGGAGACGTTGAGCAGCAACGATGTTCACGCCGGGTTCATCTTCGAGGACGGCACCCTGCTCGGCAAGCTCGGTAGGTGGGCGAAGCGGGACGGCGTCAATCCGGTCGAGTCGCCCTCACTGCTCGCGGTCGAGCCGCCGGACCACACCCGCTACCGCAGACTGGTCACGCGTGTCTTCACCGCGCGCGCCGTGGAGAAGCTGCGGGTGCGCACCGAGCAGATCGCCTCGGACCTGCTGGACCAGCTCCCCGCGGACCGGCCCGTCGACCTGGTCGAGTCCTACTGCGCGCGCCTGCCGGTCGAGGTCATCTCGGAGATCCTCGGGGTGCCGCAACAGGACCGCGACCTGGTGCTCCGGCTCGGCGGCGGCGCGGCACCCAGCCTCGACATGGGCCTCAGCTGGCGGGACTTCCGCGAGGTCGAGAGCTCGCTCGACGAGTTCGATGCGTGGCTCGGCGAGCATCTTGCCCACCTTCGCAGGCATCCCGGCGACGACCTGTTCAGCCAGCTCGTGCAGGCCAGCGATGAGGGCGGACAGCTGAACGAACGTGAGCTCAAGGCCACCGCTGGCCTCGTCCTCGCCGCAGGGTTCGAGACCACCGTCAATCTGCTGGGCAACGGGATCCGGCTGCTCGACGAGCACCCGGAGCAGTTGCGGCTGCTGCGCGCGGAACCGGACCGGTGGGCCAATGCGGTCGAGGAGATCCTGCGCTTCGACCCGCCGGTGCTGCTCACCGGCCGACAGGTCAGCCGCGACATCGAGATCACCGGTCAGCGGCTGAAGGAGGCCGAGCTCGTCATCACCGTGCTGGCCGGCGCCAATCGTGACCCGAAGGTTTTCGAGGATCCGGACCGGTTCGACATACAGCGGGCGAACGCCCGTGATCACCTGTCGTTCTCGGCCGGGCGTCACTACTGCCTCGGAGCGGCACTGGCCCGGATGGAGGGTGAGGTCGGGCTGCGCGCGCTTTACGACCGCTTCGGTGGCGTCGAGCTGTTGCCCGGAGCCGAGCGCCGGTCGACCCGCATCCTGCGCGGCTGGGCCAACCTGCCGGCGCGCCTCACGCTCGCCGACCGTACCGAGCTGACCGACGTCGTGAGCGCCGCCTCATGACACCGACGTACGGTGGGAGCCATGGAGTTTCGCTACCTCGGCAATTCAGGCCTGAAGATCTCGGAGATCACCTACGGCAACTGGCTCACCCACGGGTCCCAGGTCGAGAACGACGCGGCGCTGGCCTGCGTGCGCGCCGCACTCGACGCGGGCATCACCACCTTCGACACCGCTGACGTCTACGCCAACACCGCGGCCGAGACCGTGCTGGGCGAGGCGCTCAAGGGTGAGCGCCGGGAGAGCCTGGAGATCTTCACCAAGGTCTACTTCCCGACCGGCCCCAAGGGACACAACGACACCGGCCTGTCGCGCAAGCACATCACCGAGTCGATCAACGGCTCCCTCCAGCGGCTCGGCACCGATTACGTCGACCTCTACCAGGCGCACCGCTACGACTACGAGACGCCGCTGGAAGAGACGATGCAGGCGTTCGCCGACCTCGTCCGGCAGGGCAAGGTCCTGTATGTCGGCGTCAGCGAGTGGAGCTCGCAGCAACTGCGCGAGGGACACAAACTGGCCGACGAACTCGGATTCCAGCTGATCTCGAACCAGCCGCAGTACTCGATGCTGTGGCGGGTCATCGAGGAGGAAGTGGTGCCCACCTCACAGGAGCTGGGCATCTCGCAGATCGTCTGGTCGCCGGTCGCGCAGGGCATTTTGACCGGGAAGTACCAGCCCGGCCAGCAGCCTCCCGCCGGCAGCCGCGCCACCGACGAGAAGGGCGGCGCGGACATGATTTCGCGCTTCCTCAACGACGAAACTCTCACCGGTGTGCAGAAACTCGCGCCGATCGCCGACGACCTCGGACTGTCCATGGCGCAGCTCGCGGTGGCCTGGGTGCTGCAGAACGACAATGTCGCCAGTGCGCTGATCGGCGCCTCGCGCCCCGAGCAGGTCACCGAGAACGTCAAGGCGTCCGGTGTCCGCCTCGACGCCGACGTGCTGTCTCGGATCGACGACGCCATCGGTGACCTTGCCCAGCGTGACGCGTCGCTGACGGTGTCGCCGGAGACGCGCATCGTCTGAGCCTGCTCGGCCGGGCAGTCTCGTCGGTCGGGCAGTCTCGTCGGTCGAGTAGCGAGGAACGAGCGTATCGAGACCACGAGACCACGTGCGTGGTCTCGATACGGCCTCGGCTACCCCCTCGCCCTACGCGACCGCCGCGGCGATTACTCGACCGACGCGGCGATTACTCGACCGACGCGGCGATTACTCGACCGACGCGGCGATTACTCGACCGACGTGGGGCGCGGTGTGCGCGGCTTCAGTCGCACCGGCGGCAGGTCGGGCGCCGGGATGCGGTCGATCGGGCCGACATACCCCTCGACCCGACCGAAGCGCCCTGAGTCCGCTTGCCACTCGTCGCGCGCGGCGACGATCTCCTCGTGGCTGCGCGCGATGAAGTTCCACCACATCAGCAACTCCTCGTCCAGCGGGGCACCGCCGATGAGGATCGCGCGAGCGGCGGTGTCGCCGGTCATGAAGCGGATGAACTCGCGACCGGGATCGACCAGGCCGAGCTCGGACTCCGCGAGGGCCAGGGCTTCCTCCTCCGTGGCGTCGCCGGGCGCGATGGTGAGCCGGCCCTCGTCGAGCAGCACCGCATGCTCGAAGCCCGGCTCGACGGTGATGTCGACGGCCGTGCCCGGCCCGAGCACCAACTCCGCGGCGATCAGCGGGCTGAAGGTGCGCACCGGTGACGAGGCACCTTCCAACTCGCCGACGAAGACCCGTGCGGTGGCCGCACCAGACATCACCGACAAATCGGTGAGCGTCGTCGCGAAATGGTCGAAACCATTGCTGCCCGACCGATCCGCGTCCGGCTGGGCGACCCACAACTGCACCCCGCGCAGACCGACCGACGTGGACACCTCCGAGTGGCTGATGCCGTGACCGGCCGTCATCAGGTTGACCTCGCCCGGCCGCACCAACTGGACATTGCCCGCGCTGTCGCGGTGCTCCACCTCGCCGTCGAACAGCCAGGTCACCGTCTGCAAGCCGCAGTGCGGGTGCGGTGCGACATCCATGCGGCTGCTCGACGGCTTGAAGTGATCGACGAAGCACCAGGCGCCCACCAGTGTGCGGTCGCGGTGCGGCAGCGTGCGCTGGACCTGCATGGCCCGCAGGCCGCCCAGGGGCACCTCGCGAGGCTCCAGGCGGTGAAGGGTGGTCACGCCGTACACCCTAACTTCACGCATCCGGCCACCCCTCGGATGTGAAGTTAGGCTGGCCCGGTGGCCGCTTCCCGCGTGCGCATGTGGCGCTCCTACTTCGAATCCAGCGTCCTGCTGCAGCGCGCCCTGGACGATCGGCTGCGCGACGCCGCGGACCTCAGCCTCGTCGAGTACAACATCCTGTTGCTACTGGCCGAGACGCCCGACGGGCTGCGGATGGGCGACCTGGCCCGGGCAATGGTGTTCTCCAGCAGCCGGCTCACCTACCAGATCGGCGTGCTCGAGCGCCGTGGGTTGGTATGCCGCGAGCGTGACGCGGCGGACGCGCGCGTCATACGGGCCTGTCTGACGGACGCCGGACGGGAGGCCTTCGACCGCGCCGGGCGCTCACATCTGACGGCGGTGCGCGAACTGTTCGTCGACGACCTGAGCGCCGACGAGGTCGCAACGCTCGACGCGGTCTTCAGCCGGCTCACCGCGCGGCTGCGCGACCCGGAAGCACTCCGGAATAATTCAAATCTGAAGTAAGTTGGTACCGGCATGCCTGCTGTCACAGTGTCGAACATCCTGACCCTTCCGCGCGTGTCCACTCCCGCACCGGGTGCCCGATCGCGGGCGGTGAAGTCGCTGACCACCGCCCCGCAGGGGTTCGAGGGTGAGGGCTTCCCGGTGCGCCGCGCGTTCGCCGGGGTGTCGATGGCGGATCTGGATCCGTTCATCCACATGGACCAGATGGGTGAGGTCGAATATGCGCCAGGGGAGCCGAAGGGCACTCCGTGGCACCCCCACCGCGGCTTCGAGACCGTCACCTACATCATCGACGGGGTCTTCGAGCACCAGGACAGCAACGGCGGCGGTGGCCGGATCACCGACGGCGACACACAGTGGATGACCGCCGGCTCCGGTCTGCTGCACATCGAGAAGCCACCGGAGTCGCTGGTGGTGTCCGGCGGGCTCTTCCACGGCTTGCAGCTGTGGGTCAACCTGCCGAGCACGATGAAGATGAGCGACCCGCGCTACCAGGACATCCGCGCCCGGGAGGTCGGGCTGCTGTCCAGCCCGGACGGTGGCGCGCTGCTGCGCGTCATCGCCGGCGAGGTGGAGGGGCACACGGGCCCGGGCATCACCCACACCCCGATCTCCGTCGTGCACGCGACGGTCGCGCCGGGCGCCCGCGTCCAGCTGCCGTGGCGCACCGACTTCAACGCGCGGGTCTACGCGCTCGCCGGTCGCGGCTCGGTGGGCGCCGAGCGGCGCCCGATCGAGATGGGTCAGCTGGCCGTCTTCGGGCCCGGTGACGTCATCGAGGTCGCGGCGGATGACAACCAGGAGTCGCACAGCCCGAGCCTGGAGCTCTACATCATGGGCGGCCGGCCCCTTCGCGAGCCTGTCGCGGCATACGGCCCGTTCGTGATGAACACCCGCGAGGAACTGATCGCTGCGTTCGAGGACTTCCAGGCCGGACGCCTCGGCACCGTGCCGGCCGAACCGCACCCCGGCCACGACATCCTCTGAGCCCGCCGACGGGCACCTCCGGCACTGACCGAACAACAACGGATCGAGCGGACACGAAAATCGCTGCTGTATGGCGCGACTTTCGTGTCCGCTCGGTGCGTTATGTGTCCGCTCGGTGAAGTGACGTCGGGGCGTTGCGCTGGTTACTACGTGGCGTAGTAACGTTGGCTACGACAATACGTAGTAGTCAACGGAGGAGATGGCGTGGACGCCCTCGAGCTGGCGCGGTGGCAGTTCGCCATCACGACGGTCTACCACTTCCTGTTCGTGCCGATCACGATCGGCCTGTCGGCGATCGTCGCGGGATTCCATACCTGGTACCTGCGCCGGCGCGATCCCCAGTTGCTGCGCCTCGCCAAGTTCTTCGGCAAGCTGTTCACCATCAACTTCGCCCTCGGCCTGGTCACCGGCATCGTGCAGGAGTTCCAGTTCGGGATGAACTGGTCGGACTACAGCAAGTTCGTCGGCGACATCTTCGGTGCGCCGCTGGCCTTCGAGGCGTTGCTGGCCTTCTTCCTCGAATCCACCTTCCTGGGCCTGTGGATCTTCGGTTGGGGGCGCGTCCCGGAGAAGATCCACGCCGCCTGCATGTGGGTCGTGCACATCGGCACGGTGCTGTCGGCATACTTCATCCTGGCCGCCAACTCCTTCATGCAGCACCCCGTGGGCTACAGGTACAACCCGGACACCGGCCGCGCTGAGCTGACCGACTTCGTCGCCGTACTGACCAACAAGGTGCAGCTGGTCACCTTCCCGCACGTCCTCGCCGCGGCATACCTCTGCGGTGGTGCGTTGGTCATGGGCGTCGGCCTGTGGTCGATGCGCACATCTTCTCCCCACCACCGGCAGGACACGCAGATGTACCGGAAGGCGGCCCGGATCGGCGCCATCGTCACCCTCGTCGCCGGCATCGGGGTCGCCATCACCGGCGACACCCAGGGCAAGGTGATGACCGAGGTGCAGCCGATGAAAATGGCTGCGGCAGAAGCGCTGTACACCACCCGGGACAGCTGTGCGGAGTTCTCGATCTTCACCGTCGGCTCGCTGGACGGTGAGCACGAGAAGTATGCGATCACGGTGCCGTGCGTGCTCAGCTTCCTGGGCACCGGGTCCTTCGACGGGAAGGTCCAGGGGATCAACGACCTGAAGCGGGAGTTGCCGCGGCAGATCGCGGCGGCGGCCGCGCAGCGCGGCGAACCGGCCCGGTACGTGCAACCGGCCGACGCCGTCTTCACTCCGAACATCCCGCTCGCCTACTGGTCCTTCCGGTTGATGATCGGCGTCGGGATGCTGGCCTCCGCGATCTCGATCGTCGTGCTCTGGCTGACCCGCAAGGGGCGCTCCGACCTACCGCGGTGGCTGGTACTGGCCGGCATCGTCGCGCCGCTGCTTCCGGTGCTGGGCAACAGTTTCGGGTGGATCTTCACCGAGACGGGGCGGCAGCCGTGGCTGGTGTATGGCGTCATGACCACCTCCTCCGGCGTCTCGCCGACGGTCAGCACCGCATCGGTGATCACCTCGATGGTCGTCTTCACCGTCCTGTATGCCGGCCTCGCGGTCGTCGAGGTGAGGTTGATGCTCGACTACATCCGGCGCGGTGCCGACGCCTACCGACCCACCGAACCGGCCGCGGACAACAAGCCGCTGGCGTTCTCGTACTGAGGAATTCGCGATGTCTTTGGAAACCTTCTGGTTCATCCTCATCGGGCTGCTCTGGGCGGGCTACCTGATCCTCGAGGGCTTCGACTTCGGCGTCGGCATGCTGCTGGCGATCATCGGCCGGGGCCGCGACAAGGGCGAGACCAACACCCGGCGCCGGCTCATGCTGACCACCATCGGCCCCTTCTGGGACGGCAACGAAGTGTGGCTGATCACTGCGGGCGGTGCCATGTTCGCGGCGTTCCCGGCCTGGTACGCCACCATGTTCAGTGGCTTCTACCTGGCCATGCTGCTGGTCCTGGTCGCGCTGATCCTGCGCAACATGGGACTGGACTACCGCTACAAACGGGACAGCGACCGCTGGCGCGCCGGCTGGGACGCCGCCATCATCGCCGGATCGGTGCTGCCGCCGCTGTTGGTCGGCATCGCGCTGACCAACCTCATCCACGGTGTGCCGGTCGACAGCAGTGGCAACTTCACCGGTGACTTCCTGACCCTGCTGGGGCCGATGAGCCTGCTCGGTGGCGTCACCTTCGTGGCACTCTCACTGGTCCACGGCGCGTTCTTCCTCGCGCTCAAGACCGCCGGCTCCATCGGGGAGGATGCCCGCCGGGTGGCGCGCCGATCCGCGCCGGTGGCAGCGGTTCTCGCGGTCGCGCTGCTGGTCTGGGTCAACGTGCACACCGGCACCGTGTGGTCCTGGCTGGTGTCCTCGATCGGCCTGCTGGCCTTAGTGGGCGCCCTGGCCGCCGACCGTATCGGGCGGGACGGACTGGCGTTCAGCGGGACGTTCCTGACCATCGGCGCGTCGGTCGCGGCATACTTCCTGGCGGCATACCCCGACGTGATGCCGAGCACCACCTCGGCGGCATACAGCCTGACGGTGCACACTGCGGCAAGCTCGCATCTGACTCTGCAGATCATGACCGGCGCGGCGGTCGTCTTCACGCCGATCATGCTGCTCTACACCGCCTGGAACTACTGGGTCTTCCGCAAGCGAATCCACACCGATCACCTTGCCCCGCAGACCGATCCGCTCGCCGATGTGCAGGTCGGGACCCACTGATGCGACCCTTCGATGCACGGCTGCTGCGTGCCGAGCCACGCGTGCGGCGGCCCCTCGCGGCACTCGGCGCCATCGGTGTGCTGCAGGGCGCCCTGGCGACCGGCCAGGCGCTGGCCGTCGCGACGCTCGTCGTGGCGGTCGTCCGGGAACGCCCCCTGCTGGGCCCTTCGGTGTTCGTGATGTCCGTCTTCGGGTTGCGGGCGCTGCTTGCGGCCACCTCCGAACGCGTTGCGGCCTGGGCGGGTTCGTATGTCGCCGCACTGCTGCGCCGGCGCGCGATCGACACCTGGTCCCGCCGGACCATCGACGCCCGGCCGGGAGAGACGGTCATGCTCACCCGCGCCACGCAGGGCGCCGAGGCCGTCGAGCCGTATGTCGCCCGCTACCTGCCCGCCCTGGTCAGCGCCGCGGTCGTCCCGGCCTTCGCGCTGCTGGCACTGGCGTGGACCGACTGGATCAGCGCGCTCATCGTGCTGCTGACGCTGCCGTTGCTGCCGCTCTTCGCCGCCCTCATCGGCATGCACACCCGTGATCAGACCGCCGCACGGTGGCGTGAGACCGACCGGTTGACAGGCCATTTCCTCGATGTGATGCGCGGCCTGCCCACGCTGGTGAACTATCAGCGGGCCGAGCACCAGGTGGGCCTGGTGCGGGCCGTGGGGCAACGCTGGCGGACGGCGACGGTGCGGACCCTGCGCACCGCCTTCCTCAGCTCCGCCGCGCTGGAACTGCTCGCCACGATCTCGGTGGCGATCGTCGCGGTGGCGGTGGGACTGCGGCTGGTCAGCGGTGGGATGCAGCTGGAGGTGGGCCTGGTCGCCATACTCCTGGCGCCGGAGGCGTATTGGCCGATCCGCCGGGTGGGCCAGGAGTTCCACGCGGCCGCCGACGGTGCGCAGGCGATCGACGAGCTGCTGGCCCGCGAATCAGACGGCGTACCAGGGTATTCGGCGACCGGTGCCCGGCTGCGTGCCACCGGGCTGGGTTACCGCTACCCGGGTGCGCGGGCGCCGGCGGTGCACGATCTCGACCTGGAATGCCGTGCCGGGCTGACCGCACTGACCGGTCCGTCGGGCTGCGGCAAGACCACTGTGCTGGACCTGCTGGCCGGGCTGCGCACCCCGACGACGGGCACTGTCGAGCGCCCGGCGGTGCACTACGTCACCCAGCGACCCTTCGTCGTGCCCGGGACCATCGGCGAGAACATCGCACTGGCAACCGAACTGCCGGACGGAGACGCATGGTTGCCCGAACCGTTGCGCCGACTGCCCGCCGGTCTGGAGACCGTGGTCGGCGATGACGGGTTCGGACTCTCGGCCGGACAACGGGCGTTGCTCGCCCTCACCCGTGCCCAGCTCTCCGACGCTCCCGTGGTGCTGTTGGACGAACCCACCGCGCACCTGGACTCGGACATGCAGCAGCACGCCGAGGCGATGATCAAGGACCTCTCGCGCACCCGGACAGTTGTCGTCGCCACCCACAGCGCGAGCCTGATCGCCCTGGCGGACAACGTGGTCCAGTTCCGTGGCGATCGTGGAACGGCGGAGCGGCACGGTATCCGTGAGGTGTGCGGGGGAGCGCAGCCGGCCACGCCCCCCGCGGCTCACCGCCCCTCGGTGACCGCGCCCCGTAGGGGCCGAGGAACGACCCACGAGCCTCTCGAGGTGCCCGCGTCCCGGGTTCGTGGCGACTCGGTATGGCGCCCGGCGCCCGGCGTGTTGCGCGCCGCGACGGTCGGCGCCCTGGCCTCCACCTGCGGTGTCGCGCTGACGGCCACCTCGGGATGGCTGATCGTCCAGGCGAGCACCCGTCCGCCGGTGCTCACCCTGATGGTCGCCATCGTCTGCGTCCGCGCCTTCGGCATCGGCCGGCCGGTGCTGCGGTATGTCGAGCGGATCCGGTCGCACGATGCGGCGCTCGGTGACCTGGTGGAGCGCCGTGCGACGCTCTTCACCCGGCTCATTCCGCTCACGCCGGCCCGGCTGGGACGCCATCGTCGATCGGACGTGCTCACCGCGGCCGTCCACGACCTGGACGACGAGGTCGATGTGCAGGTGCGTGCGTTGGTGCCGTTGCTCGGCATCGCCTCGACGGCGGTGCTCACGCTCGGCGTGGTCACCGCACTGCACCCCGCCAGCGGGCTGGTGCTGGCCGCGGTGCTGGTCCTCGCGTGCCTGGTCGGTGGGTGGGAGTACCGGATCGAACGCGACGCTCAGCGCCATACCCTGCGGGCGCGGGGCGCCGTCAACGACGCAGCACAACTGCTGATCACCCATCTCGCTGCGGCGCAGTCGATCTCGGCTGTCCCGTCGCTCATCGGCCGCCTCGACCGCGCCGCTCGTGACGGCATTCGCGCCGCGGGCCGGCACGCGCGCGGCCGAGCCGCCGGAGTCGCCACGACCACCGCACTCGCCGGCCTCGCGACGGTCGTCACCGCGGTGGTGGCACAAGGCGGCCTGACGCACGGGCAGGTGAGCGCACCCGTCGCCGCGCTGCTGGTCCTCGGCCCGCTCGCGCTGACCGACGTGCTCGCGGGCGTGCCGGACGCGGTCGGCGCCGCCGCCCGAGGCAGCGTGGCGCACGGCCGACTGCGCCGGCTCACCCACCAGCCACCGGCCGTGCGCGACGTCGCGTCCGTGGCCGCGCCCCGGACCACGCCCGACGGTGCGCGCCGGCCCGACATCCGACTGCGCGACGTGCGCGCATCCTGGACCGGCGAATCCACGGACCTCGCCGTGGCCGACCTGCGCATCGCCGCCGGGGAGCGCGTCGGCGTCAGCGGGGTCAACGGTGCCGGCAAGTCCACCCTGCTCGCCGTGCTCGCCCGGCACCTCGACATCGCCTCCGGCAGCTACACATTCGGCGGTGCCGAGGTGCGCCATCGGAGGGTGGCCGAGCTGCGCGCGCAGCACGCCCTCCTCGACGACGAACCCCACCTCTTCGCCGGCACCCACCCACCCAACCAGCAGCTGGCCCGCCCCCACGCCGGTGACCGCGAGGTGACCCGCGCCCTGGTCGCCGCGGGGCTGGGCCGGTGGCTGGCCGGGCTGCCGGACGGGCTGGAGACCGAACTGGGTGGCGGGCGGAGTCTCAGCGGCGGTGAACGCACCCGGTTGGCGATCGCCCGCGCCCTACTGTCCGCCCGGCGGGTGCTGTTGCTCGACGAACCGGTCGCGCACCTCGACTCGCCGACCGCACGCGCGGTCCTGCGCGACCTGCGGGCCGCGACCGAGGGTGCCACCGTCGTGGCCGTGTCGCATCAGGCGATCGCGGAGCTCGCGCCGGACCGTGAGTTCGCCATACAGCTGCCGGGAGCGGCGACGCGTGAGGATACGGTGTCGTCGTGGTGAGGCAGGGACGGTCCGGGCTCGGTGACCTGGAAGGCGCGGTCATGGAGCAGCTGTGGGCGCTGCCCGAGGACGGCTGGTTGTCGGTCCGCGAAGTGCACGAACGGCTGGTCGACCGCGAGCTGGCCTACACCACCGTGATGACCGTGCTGGACCGGCTGGCCAAGAAGGATCTGGTCAGCCGGGAACGCGCCGGCCGTGCCTGGCGTTACCGCGCCGCCTCGACCCGCGACCAGCTGACCGCCGAGGTGCTGCGGTCGAGCCTGGCCCCGCTGCCGCCCGACGACCGCAAGGCTGCGCTGCTGCACTTCCTGGACAACGCCTCCGCCGAGGACCTGGACGTGCTGCGCGCCGGACTGGCCGAGGTCGAGAAGCGCCATACCGACTGACCGGACCGATCAGCCGACACCGAGCAGGGCGCCCCAGGCGATGACGCCGGTGCCCACGACGACGAGTCCGGCCACGGTGAGCACCACGACGAAAAGCCCGCGATGCGAACGGTCGTCGGCCAACAGCTGCATCCTGCGCGCCGCCGGCGCTCCGGCCGCCCCGAGCGTCGCATCCGGGTGGCTGCCGCCGGCAAGCTGCACCAGCGCACGCGCCACGGCGACCCGTCCCACGGCACGGCAGGCAGCACGATCGGCCAGCAGCTCGATCAGCAGCCGCACCTCCTGCATGCCGCGGTCGCTGCGGATCGCCTGCGGCACGGCCGTGTGCAGCACGGTGAAGAACTCCAGCACCAGGTCGTGCCGCAGTCGCAGATGTGCGCGTTCGTGGGCCAGGACGCCGGCGAGTTCGTCGCCCGGCAGCGCGTGGATAGTGCTGTCGGTCAACACCACCCGTCGTCGCCGGCCGGGGATGCAGTAGGCCGTCGGTGTCGGGTGCGCCAGCACGGTCACCGCCGCGTATGACGCCTCGTCCGACGGATCGCCGAGCAGGTCGACGAGTTCGGCGTGTTCGCGGCGGGCCGCGCGCAGATTGCGGCCGACCCGGTGCCCCTGCAGCAGCAGCCGGGCGATGACCAGCCCGGCGATCGCGAGTCCGACGACCAGCAGCGGCACATTGGCGGCGGGCGCCGGAATCTGCCGGCCGTCCCGGACGAACTGCAGAATCGCCAGCGGTGCCAGGCAGACCGAGGCGAAGATCGCGGACAGTGAGATCGCCTGCCAGAGCAGCAGTGCCGGGCCGGGCACGTGTTCCAGGACGGTCAGCCGGGGCAGCAACCGCGGCACCGGCCAGGTGAGCAGCACCGCGACCAGGAACAACGCCCCTGTCAGCACCGGCTAGCCCTTGAGTGGCACGGCATACAGCGTCGTGTCACTGCCGACCGACGCCACACAGTAGGCGACCTTGGCGGTGCCGCCGTGCGGCACGGTCACCTGGCCGCCCTGTTGCGTGGCCGGGCCGAGGGACGTGCCCTGAGCGGTCGCGGTCAGCACGTTGTCGCCCGACTTGCTCCACGAGTTGTGTTGGGAGATGGCGATGGGTGACCACTGCGCGGTGATGACGTGGCTCTTGCCGGTGCGCATGTCGATCCAGGCGTTGCCGGCGACCGCCCAACTCTGGTCCGGGGCGAGCATGAAAGTGCTCGGGAACACCGCGGGCTTGATCGGTGCGGTGGTGATCCGCGGTCGCAGTGACGGCAGCGAGAACGCGCGCAGCCGGGAGGCCTGCGGATCGTCGTTGGGGACAAAGGCGGTGATCAGCTGGTCGGCCGTGGCGGCCACGAACGTGCCGGGTGTCGTGCCGGCCGGCGCCTTGAGCTTCTGGGGTGCGGGCGCCGTGGTGGGATCCGTGCTGAACCACACGGTGCCCTGCGAGTCGGTCGCGACGAGTGTCCCGTCGCCGAGCATCGCCACCGGGTTGGCGTTCTTGGGTAGCGCGCGCTGGGTCAGCCGGTCGCCATACAGGATGTAGGCGCTGCCGGTGTCCTCCGGCTTGGTGACGATGACGCCGCTGGTGGTCAGCGCCGAGCTCCACTTCGACTCCAGCGGCCACGTCTTGGGCTCGCCGCCGGAGAGGGGGTAGGCCATGATCTGCGACTGCGTGGTCAGCACGATCGTGTCGACACCGTCGATCGGGCACAGCGCCGGACCGTTGGACACCACCGCGTCGACCGGCAGGTCCGCCTTCCATTGCGACTTGCCGGTCTGCGGGTCCAGCGAGATCAGCTCGGTGCCGCCGGTCGTGTCGTTGTCGACGGTGCAGGCCATCTGCTTGTCGGTGACCACGAGCTGGGGCGCGACGTCGGACAGCTTGACCACCGACCACAGATAGCTCGACGGCAGTCCTGCCGGTGACCTGATGCCGTCGGGCAACGGGGTGCCGGCCACCGAGGGTGTCGGGCGGGTGGTCGGACCGTCGTTGCCCCGGAACGCGAAGAAGCCCGCGACAGCAGCCCCGGCGAGCACGACGGCTCCCGCGCCGCCGAGCAGCAGGCCGCGTCGTGACGGACCGTCCGGGCCGTGTTCCGGCGCCGGGTCCGGTCGGTCGGTCGTGCCGCGGGCGGCGACCGGTTCGGCGCCGGGCCCAGCGGCCTCGAAGCCGCGGCCGCTGCCGGCCAGGGTGGTGGTCGTGGGTATCGGCCGGCCGAGGTCGTCGGTGAGCGCGGCGCCGCCGGGCGCCGGATGCTCGGTCGGCTGGTAGTCGTGCTCGGGGGCGTATGCCGGCTGCGGTTCCGGCTCGTCCGCAGGTATGACGGCGTGGTCGGGCGTCTGGCCGGAGCCGTCGTAAGGGCCGGGGGAGGTGTGGTGGGAGGTGTCGTCTGGGTCGTCGGACGAGTCGCCCGCTTCGTCTCGTGCTCGGTCGTCGCGGGCCGGCTCGTCG
>NZ_JBQCGS010000081.1:0-71142 GCF_051955415.1 Flexivirga sp. | reverse complement strand
CCCCCATCCCCGAGCGGACACAGCCGCCCCCCGCGGACACGAAACCCCGCACGACGCGGGGGGTTTTTCGTGTCCTCTCGGGATGCTTCGTGTCCGCTCGGTAGGGGAGTGTGGCCGTGGGTCGTGGGCCGCTACTCGGCGGCGGCCGCCGCCAGCTCGCCCTCGGACGACTCTGCCGGTGGTGCCTTCTCGTCGGCGTGACCGGGCCACCAGGCGAGGTGCCCGATGAGCGCGGTGAGCGCCGGTGTGAAGATCGTGGCCATCAGGAACGCCGCCATCACGATGCCGCACGACAGGGCGAAGCCCATCGACGACAGCAGCGAGTTGCCGGCCAGCATCAGTGACCCGAACGAGCCGGCGAGGATCAGGCCCGCCGCGCCGATGGTCGGACCGGCGTGACGGATGGCGACGGCCGCGGCGTCCCGGGGCGACAAACCCTGCTGCGCCTCCTCGCGCAATCGCGACACCATCAGGATGTTGTAGTCGGTGCCGAGTGCCACCACGAACATGTACATGATCAGCGGCAGCATGAACATCAGGCCGCTCTCACCCTGGATCCCTTGGAAGATCAGCGTGGTCGCGCCCAGGGTGGCCAGGAAGCCCAGGCCGACGGAGACCATGAGATACCACGGCGCGACCAGGCTGCGCAGCAGCAGGCCGAGCACGATCATGATCAGGATCGCTGCGACCGGGAAGACCAGCGCATAGTCACGGTTCATGGCGGACTTGATGTCGACATAGACGGAGGTGATGCCGCCGACATACGCCGTCGCACCCTCGGGCGCCTCGTGGTGGGCGACGTCCCGCAACGGTCCGCCGGCGGTGTCGAGGGCCTTGTCCGACTCGGGGCTGTCGGCCAGGATCACCGAGAAGTCGGCGGTCTTACCGTCCGTGGACAGCTTCGGCTCGGCCACCTGGCCGACGCCCGGCACCTTCGCCAGCTTCGTCCGGTATGCCGCCAGCGCGGACTTGTCGAGCTGCGAGCCCGACTGGACGTAGACGTCCGTCGGCTCGGTGGCACCGGCCGGCATGTCGCGCTCCAGATCGTGCAGTGCGACAACGGATTCGGCGTCCTTGGGCATGGACGAGCCGGCCAGGTCGAAGGTCGGCTTGAAGCCGATGGCGCTGACCGCGAGGACCAGCATGATGACGCCGGAGACGGCCGCGAACACGGCGGGGCGCTTGCCGAGCGACCGGCCGATGGCGGCATACCGAGCGCTGCTCGGCTCGTGGCGCCACGCCTTGCTCGGCCAGAACACCTTGGTGCCCAGCAGGGACACGACCGCCGGCACGAGGGTGAGGCCGGCGATCAGGGTGACGGCCACCGCGATCGCGAGTGACGGACCCATGGCGCGCAGCATGCCGAGCGAGGACAGCGCCATCGCCAGGAACGCGATGATGACGACGCCGGCGGCCGAGGCGATGGCCTCGCCCACGCGGGTCACCGCCGTCACCATCGCCTGCTTCGGGTCCTCCCCGGCGCGCAGTCGCTCGCGGTAACGGAACATCAGGAAGAGGATGTAGTCGGTGCCGACACCGAAGAGCACGACGATCAGCAGCTGGTTGATGGAGCTGTCCGCCTTGAGTCCGAAACCCTTGGCGGCGAAGCCGATCAGGCCGTTGGCGACTTGGCTGACGATGCCGATCAAGATGATCGGCAGGAAGGCGATGATCGGGCTGCGGAAGATGACCAGCAGCAGCACGATGATCAGCAGGATCGTGGCGATGCCGATGATGGCGTCGGAGTTGCCGGACGCCTCCTGCTGGTCCAGGCTCTGCGCGATCGCTCCGGTCGTGCCCACCGTGAGGTCGGTCCCCTTGACCATGGCGTGCAGCTGGTCACGGACCGCCTTGGCGGTGTCGTTGAGTTCCTTGTAGTTGCTGCCCGTCTGCTCCGGCGTCTTGAACAACAGCGTCTGCACCAGCTTCTTCGGCGACGCCGGCGCCGGGATCACCTGCTGGACGTTCTTGATGTGCTTCGCGGTGAGGTCGGCCGCGAACGACGTGACCTTCGCCTGGTCGGCGGCGGTGAGCGGCTTGCCGTCGTCGCGTTGGAAGACGCCGATCATCGACGGGGTGAACGCCGCCGGGAACGCCTCCTGCTGGACGTCGGCGGCCTTGATGGATTCGTAGTGGCGGGGCAGGAAGTCGCTCTCGTCGCTGCTGTTGGGCAGCGCCGGGGCGAAGGCCACGATCGCGATGGCGGCCACGATCCAGCCCGCGATGATCTGCCACGGGTGTTTGACGACATACCGGCCGAGGCTGGCGAACATTGATCTCCCCTGAGGTCGTTGCACATGGTGCGGTGACGGAGTGGTGGTGACGGTGTGGGCCGCACACCGGCGGCACATGATCCATCATGGCGGGCCGGCTGCCGTGGCGCATTCGACCAATGGCTGAACCCTCTCCGACTGGAGGATGAGATTCCTGCACCTCGCTGATCGAGCGTGGTCCTGAGCAGCGCGTGAGGCACGAGCGCGCGTATCGAAGGTGTCGGGGAGCGAAGCGGAGGAGATGTATCGAGATCAAGAGGACCAGCACCTGAGACGATGACCTCGTGGAACCACCAGTTCTCTTCTCCGTCGCGCCCGACTACTACCGCTTCGCCGTCGCCGAACTCCGCGCCGCCCTCGACGTGACGAAGGCACAGCGTGTCGGCCCCGATGCCGGCGTGGTGCATCTCGGTTCCGGCACCCTGCACGGCGCGGCCGACGCATGTTGGGGTGGCCAGATCCCGCTGGTGCGGCATCTGGCGCGCGCCGACGCCGTCCGTGGGGCGGGCACCTTCGACACGCCCGCCGACCTCGCCGAGTGGGCAGAGAGCGTCCTGCTGGCCTCGCTGGAGGTCGGCGACACCGTCAGCCTGCACACCTGGGACAGCGGCGACGCGAAGTTCGCGCCGGGCAAGGTGCGTCGGCCCTTGCTGGAAGCGTTGCTGGACAACGGGATCCGGGTGGTGACCAGCGGAGCCGACACCGTCGCCAGTGTGTGCATCGGCACCGACCGGATCGTCGCGGGCGTCAACCCGAGCGAGGTGTCGCTGTGCGACTGGCCAGGCGGTCGCATCCGGCTGGCCACCATGCCGGAGCAGGTGTCGCGCGCCGAGTTCAAGCTCGAGGAGCTTTTCTCGTATGTCGGCGCCCCCGTCGGGGACGTCGCGGTCGACTTCGGTGCGAGCCCCGGCGGCTGGACGAGAATCGTGCACGCGCAAGGGTTTCGGCAGGTGCACGCCGTCGACCCGGCCGCGCTGGACGATCGGGTGTCGGTGCTGCCCGGCGTCATACATCATCGGCAGACCGCGGGCGATTTCATCAACGACTTCGGCACGACGTATGACGGCGCACCCATCGATCTCATCGTCAACGACATGCGCATGGTGCCGCAGCTGACCGCTCACACGATGGTCGACGCCGCAGCGTTGCTGCGCCCGGGCGGACAGGCCGTCATCACGCTGAAACTGGGCACCAACAACCCGGAGAAGCAGATCGACGATGCGCTGAACGTGCTTGCCGCGGCATACGATCCGAGCTTCATGCGGCAGCTGCAGCACAACCGTCACGAGGTGACGGTCGTCGCCACGCGACGCTGACCGTCAGGCGGCTGCCGTCGTGCGCAGCTGCCGTCGCTCCAGCAGTCCCCAGGTGGAGCTGGTCACCAGGTAGAGCATCGCCGCGAGTGGCATGAACGCCGCGAAGAGCACCGAACCCCACGGCAGGTATGGCGCCACGCGCCGCACCCGTTCCGCCGCGGCGACGACCTCGGCCGGCTGATCGTCGGGAAGGTGCAGCGCCGGCTGGTGGGTGCGCGCGTCGAGCACCGTCAGCCAGGTAATCGCCGCCAGCAGCGCCAGCAGCCCGATGAGCACCAGCACGCCGGGTGCGCCTGCGCTCGCCAGGTGCGCGGACATCGGCGCCCCGAGCATCGACTGATCGAGCAGCAGGTTCTGCTGTCCGGCGATGACCGGGCTGGTGAAGAGTCGATAGACGGTGGCGAAGACCGGCGCCTGCGCGAGGGCGGTCAACACCCCGGGACGACGCATCAACGGGTGCAGCGCCAGGCGCGTCGGCAGGGTCAGGCCAACCACGAGCAGTGGCGCGGGAACGTGTGCGGCAGCCGGCTGGACGGCGGCATACAGCAGGTGGACACAGGGGTCGAGCAGGGCGAGCAGGTGCATGGGAAGTCCTCCGGATCAAGGGAATCAGCGATCGGAGGTGGCCCCGGGGGCATCGGTCAGGCCGGGGCCACCGATGCGGCCCCGGGTGCTCTGGGCTTGGGATGTCCGGCTGCTGCCGGATGGGTGCTCGGCAGTATGGCGTCGGGTGCGCGCGCACCGTGCGGTCCACACCAGCCGGTGCACGTGGCGACCGGCACGACGAAGCGGCCGAGCACGGACAGCAGCAGCGCGCCGGCGAGTACGACGCCGGCCAGCGCCGGAGCCGGTCCGGTGTCGGCAGCGAGCGCGAGGACGCTGAGCAGCCCGCACAGCACCGCCAGGCGCTCGCGGCCGCGCGCCACACTTTCGGTCGCCCTCACCCGACCAGTGTCCGCCAGCTCGGGGTCACGGACAAGGTGGCCCGTTCCGCGCGTGTCCAGGGGAGTGGTTGAGTGGAGTGATGGCTGACCTGACGACCGAGATCCTGACCGACCTGTTCACCCGTGTGCACGACGAGCTGCCCTCACAGCTGGACGGATTGACCGCCGAACAACTGCTGTGGCGCCCGGCATCCGACGCCAATCCGATCGGTTGGCTCGCCTGGCACCTGACGCGTGTCCAGGACGATCATCTGGCCGGGGTGGGTGATGTCGAGCAGGTCTGGACGCGTGGCTGGTCCGCACGATTCGGGTTGCCGTATGACGACGCTGCGATCGGCTACGGACAGACCAGCGAGCAGGTCGGCGCGTTCTCCGTCGCTGACCCGGCGTTGCTCACCGGATATCACGCGGACGTGCACGCGTTCACCCTGGAAGTGTTGCAATCACTGCAGACTCGCGCGGACTACGACCGGATCGTCGACGAACGCTGGGATCCGCCGGTGACCGCCGCCGTGCGGCTCGTCTCGGTGGTGGGAGACATCACCCAGCACCTCGGCCAGCTCGCTTACGTGCGCGGATTGCTCGACCAGCGTTGAGGATCCGGGCCAACCGAGGGCAGGCCTCGGGCGTCCTACGAAGAGAGGTCGATCGGCGAGAGATCGATCGTGAGCAGGGAGGACCACGATGAATCGCATGTCAACACGTGCTGTTCTCACCGCAACGGGCGTCGGTATGACGCTGCTCCTCGCGGCGTGCGGGTCCGGCGGTTCGAGTTCGGCGGCGGGATCGCCGTCCGGGGCTGCCGACACTGGCTCGACGGCTTCGAGTCCGGCACAGACCGACACCGGTGCGGCGGGTACGGCAACGGGCAGTAGCACTTCGGGCTCGGCGTCCTCCACCGCAGAGCCGGCGCCGTCGACGAGCGGGACGCAGCCGGGCAAGCCCCCGGCCACACCCTCGATCCACCCGTCCGCCGGCGACCGTCCGGTGCCCGTGTGCGGCGTCGACCAGCTGCGGATCACCGTCGGCCGGGGCAATTCCGACATGCAGGGCGCGCACCGGCCGCTGCGCTTCACCAACACCGGCAAGACCGCCTGCAAGCTGACCGGTGCACCCGGTGTGTCGTACGTCGCGGGTGACGACGGGCATCAGGTCGGCAAGGCGGCCAAGCGCATCGTCGGGCACCAGCCGATGGTGTTGATCCCGAACGAGACCGTGTCGGCAGGGCTCTTCCTGTCCAGCGCGCCGGAGAAGAGCGACTGCCAGCAGGTGCACGTGCGCGGCCTGCGGGTCTATCCGCCGGACTCCTACCAGGCGGCGTTCGTGCCGCTGCCCGGCGTGACCTGCGCATCCGGTGGTCCGTACCTCACGGTCGGTCCGGTCAAGCCTGGCTCGGGCAACACGGTCTGAGACCCCGTCGGCAGCCGACCGCTTCACATACCCGGTGGGGGTATATGGTGGCGGGTATGGCAGTGAATCCGAAACACGTCCGACGTCTGACACCGGCCGCCCTGATCGCGTCCGCCGCCCTCGTCCTGACCGGGTGCTCCTCCGGGGGCGCGGCGCCGGCGCACCACGGGTCCTCCATGTCGTCCGCGATGTCGTCCGCGATGCCGTCGTCCGCGATGCACCACGACATGTCCGGCAGTGCCGTGCCGGCGGGTATGACGAAGGCGAAACACCCGAAGTTCGCCCCGGGCAGCACCGTGGTGCTGACGGCGGACCACATGGAAGGCATGCAGGGTGCGAAGGCCACCGTCGTGGGCGCCTACGCGACCACCGCCTACGCGGTCACGTACACCCCGGCCACCGGTGGCGACCCGGTGGTCGACCACAAGTGGGTCGTCCAGGAGGAAATCCAGGGTGCCGGCGACAAGCCGTTCCCCAAGGGCGCCGAGGTCACGCTGCTGGCCGACCACATGAAGGGCATGAAGGGCGCACACGCCACCATCGACAGCTCGACCCGCCAGACCGTCTACGTCGTGGACTACACGGCGCACGGTATGACGATGAAGAACCACAAATGGGTGGTGGAGGACGAGATGCGTGCGCCGTGATCCGTTGCGGCGGCTGCAGACTCGGCGGAGCGGCTCGGTGGTCTCTGATGAAACGAAGGAGGACCCCGACGCGCTGTGCGTCGGGGTCCTCCTTCATCGGGCGGTGGCGGTGGGATTTGAACCCACGGTGGAGTCGCCCCCACACAACATTTCGAGTGTTGCACCTTCGGCCGCTCGGACACGCCACCGCCGAAGAGGCTACCTGACGGGCCGCGCGACGCCAAAACGAGGTGGTCGGATCCGATACGCCGCTCGACCAGCGCGGACGGCTGGGACCTCGAGACGCTCGTTCCTCGCTCCTCGGCCACCGCTTCGAGGGTCGCGGGGACCTCGAGACGCAGCGGTCGTGCATGACCGGCAACGGTCGCTACGCACCGGCGACGCGCCCCGTTCGCCAGCCACCGCTACGGAGCAGCCGGGCAGCCGGGCGGGGGCGTGACCGTGGGGGGCGGCGCGGAAGGCACCTTGGCTGCGCTGGCACCCAGGACCAGGTCGACCGAATCGTCGGTGCGGCCGTCCTCGACCAACGTGGCGTCCGGCGCATACTTCTTGACGTATTCGGTGGCGTTCTTCTTGCCCTTGGGCCCGAAGCGGATCTGCCCGGCACCGGTGAGGTGCTCCTTGTATGGGTCGTTGCTCACCGTGCCGATGCGGAAGCCCTGGGATGTCATGGCGATGCTCGTGTCCTTGGCCTGGCCGCTGTCCGGTGAGGCGTTGTAGACGTTGAGCACGAAGACCGACTGCGGGGGAGGCGTCGGCGTCACGTCGCACGAGGACGACGGTGTCGGCGCCGCCTGGCTGTGCCGGTTCATGTAGCTGACGGCATACAGGAACGCACCCAGCACCAGGGCAACCGCGACCGCGATGACGATCATCGACCTGCGGCGGCGCCGGCGGCGTGCCTGGGCGAGGCCGCCGTCCTCGCGTACATAGCTCACAGCACTAGGACCCGCGCGTGCAGCACAGGTCGTTGTTGCAGCGCTGCTCGCAGCGCGCGGTGCAGTCCGTCCTCAAGATAAAGATCCCCCTGCCACGACACGACGTGCGCGAAGATGTCGCCGTAGAAGGTCGAGTCCTCCGACAGCAGCGTGTCCAGGTCGAGCGTGCGTTTGATCGTGACGAGCTCGTCCAGACGCACCACGCGCGGTGACACGGTGCGCCAGTCCTTGGAGCTCACCAAGCCGTGATCCGGGTAGGGCCGCCCCTCGCCCACAGCCTTGAAGATCACAAGGGACAGCTTAATGGCGAGGTGTCGCAGAACCCCTCGGTCACCGGCGTGGCGTGGCTATTCTCGGTCAATGTGACTGAATCCACGGCTGACGCCCAGCTCGCACAGCTCAAGAGCGGCTACTCCTTCGACGGGGCGGTGATCGAGCTCGGCGCCGCCGTGATCGACGACGCTGCGCATCCGGACACGCCGATCCGGCTACCGCTGTCGATGATGAACCGCCACGGTCTGGTGGCCGGCGCCACCGGCACCGGCAAGACCAAGACGTTGCAGTTGATGGCCGAGCAGCTGTCGACGGCGGGCGTGCCGGTCTTCCTGGCCGACATCAAGGGCGACGTCTCGGGCATTGCATCCCCCGGCGAGGGCGGCGAGAAGATCGACGCTCGCGCCAAGGACGTCGGTCAGGAGTGGAAGGCCACCGGTTTCCCGACCGAGTTCCTGTCCCTGGGTGGCAAGGGCAAGGGTGTCCCGGTGCGCGCCACCATCACCTCCTTCGGCCCGACGCTGTTGTCGAAGGTGTTGGGGCTCAACGACACTCAGGAGTCCTCGCTCGGTCTGGTCTTCCATTACGCCGACAAACGCGGGCTGAGCCTGCTGGACCTGAAGGACCTGACGGCGGTCATCCAGTTCCTTACCTCGGACGAGGGGAAGGCCGATCTCAAGGGGCTCGGCGGACTGTCCGCGTCGACCGCAGGCGTCATGCTGCGCAACCTGATCGCGTTCTCCGACCAGGGCGCCGACGTGTTCTTCGGCGAGCCGGAGTTCGACACGGCGGACCTGATGCGGGTCGCCGAAGACGGCCGCGGAGTGGTGACCTGCCTGGAGGTCCCCGGCGTGCAGGACAAGCCGGCCCTGTTCTCGACCTTCCTGATGTGGTTGCTGGCGGACCTCTTCCACGACCTGCCCGAGGTCGGTGACGCGGACAAGCCGAAGCTGGTCTTCTTCTTCGACGAGGCGCACCTGCTCTTCAGCGACGCTTCCGATGCGTTCCTGCAGGCGATCGAGCAGACCGTGAAACTGATCCGGTCCAAGGGCGTCGGCATCTTCTTCGTCACCCAGACGCCCAAGGACGTCCCGAACGACGTGCTCTCGCAGCTGGGCAACCGGGTGCAGCACGCGCTGCGGGCCTTCACCCCGGACGACGCCAAGGCACTCAAGGCCACCGTGCAGACGTTCCCGACCAGCGACTACGACCTGTCCAAGCTGCTGACCGCACTGGGCACCGGCGAGGCGGTCGTGACCGTGCTGTCCGAGAAGGGCGCCCCGACGCCGGTCGCGTGGACCCGGATGCGGGCTCCGTTGTCGCTGATGGCGCCCACCCCGGCCGAGACGATGGACGGAATCATCGCCGCGTCGCCGCTCGCGCCGAAGTACTCGCAGGCGGTCGACCGGGAGTCGGCATACGAGATGCTCAACAAGAAGCTCGCCGCCGCGCCGACCGAGGACACTGCCCCCGCGGACGCCCCGGCTTCGGAGAAGAAGCCGGCGCCCACCCAGCAGGACGAGCCGAGCATCGTGGAGCAGGTGGTGAAGTCCTCGGCGTTCAAATCGGCGCTGCGTTCGGCGGGCACGGTGCTCGGCCGCGAGATCACCCGCAGCCTGTTTGGCACGGCGCGTCGCCGGCGCTGAAGCCCGGCAAGACTCAGGAGGTCTTCGTCGGCATCGTGCACGTGGGCGTCGTCGGCGACGGCTTCGGCGGCACGGTCGCCTGCGCCGCCGGCACCACGGCGCCGTCGGACCACTTGCTGCCGATCACGATGTCGATCGTGGTGCCCTTGCGATGGTCCTGCACCATGCGCACGTCGTGGAACTGCAGCGCGAGCGGGCGAGCTGCCGGCTCGCCACGAACGCCGTAGCGCACGATCGCCGCATGGTCGGGGTAGAAGTCGCTGGTGTCGTTGGCGACCTTGGCGACCGTGAAACCACGCTTGCGCAGCGTCGACGCGAGCTGGCCCGCCGCGCCGGGTATGACGTAGGCGTTGTAGACGTTGACCGTGATCTTGGACGGAGCCGGCGGCGGCACCGGCACCAGCGAGAAGTTGCTGCCGATCACCACGTCGACGCTCGGGTTGGTCCGGTCGTCCTGCTGCAGCGTCGCGTCCTTGATCTGCTGGGCCAGCGTCAGCGCGATCTGCTTGCCGTTGGCGCCATACCGGATCTCGGCGTGCTTGGGCGGCTCGCCGCCGACCGGGTCGTTGCCGGTGTCGATGATGTGCACCCCGCGCCAGGACAGCTGCGAGGCCACGCTGGCCGCCTGTCCGGTCTTGCCGGCGGCGTTCCAGACGTTCGCGTGGATCGTGGTGAGCGCGATCTTCATCGACGGGGTCGACGGGGTGGCGACGCACGACTCGCTGATCGCGTGACCCGGTGCCGAACTGTCGCACGCCGCGAGCGCCGGCAACGCCAACGCCATCACGACCGTGGCCCCCGCCACGCGGCTCCCGGTCATCCCCATGTTCCCACCTGTGCGCCCCGACGATCCTTGTGGCACACAGTATGAGTCGTGTTGATGTGAATCCCGTGCACCCCGAGGTGGCGGTTCGGTCACAATGCGGATGGGGCCCGACACTGAGGAAGGGCGTCCCCGAACTCGTGCGGGAACGCCCTTCACAGTGCTGCGAGGAGTCGAACAAGACGACTCAGCGGCGGAGGATAGGGGATTCGAACCCCTGAGAGCTTTCACTCAACACGCTTTCCAAGCGTGCGCACTAGGCCACTATGCGAATCCTCCGCCGAGGAGAATACCTGCTCGCCGCCCGGACGCCGAATCGGCATCCGGTGGCGGCCTCGATTGCGTATGACGGCGCCGCGTGTTCTACAGTTGGCGCCGGACCCCTCGTGCGGTGGTACCTCTCCGAACTCCCCCAGGGCAGGAATGCAGCAAGGGTAGGAGAGCTCTTCCAGGTGTGCGGGGGGTTCACTCATGCCGCGGCACGTCCGCCCCGAGCGGACCCGGTCAGCGGGTGGGGCTCGGTGACGAGGACGGTGACGTCGTCTCGTCCGGCGACACACATCCGGGCGGCTGGGAGCGCACCGGTGTGAAGTCGCTGGTCAGCCGCACCTGTCTGCTGACCGGCAGGGTCACCCGCAGCCAGCCGTTGTTGTCGACGATGCACGCGGTCAGCGGTTTCTTGGTGCGCGGATCGACCGCCCCGATGTATGCCGAGTAGCGCACCTTGAGATCGATCGGCCGGTTCGCTGTCGCGTCGAGGGTGGCCCCGTGCGAGTCGATCGTGACCACCGTCCCGCCGGTCGCCAGCGGCGCCGGGTTGATGACCCGGAAGAGCCGCCAGTCCGAGTTGCTCCAGGTCAACTTCAGGTAGGGCAGGCCGCCCAGCACCAGCTTGGCCTCGTCCCGCGAGGCGTAGTCGATGGGTGCCTTCGGCACCGCGACCCAGCCCACCGCCAGGGAGTCCAGCCACTGCCGGTAGCTGACCGGGTTGAGCAGTCCCTGTTGGTAGAAGATCGGGTTGTCCGCCTGATCGGCCTGCCGGTCCCAGCCGCGGGCGATCGAGAAGGACGCGAGATAGACCGAACCCCAGTGGTTCTTGGTGTCCACCACCTCCACGCGCCGGCCGATCGCCGCGGCGCCGACCTTCTGCTGGTCGGACTTGAGCGCCGTCGCCAGTGGTTGGTAGTAGACGTAGCTGCTCGAGGGCTGCCCGGCCAGATGCAGCTGGTTGACCAGGTCGCTCACCGGCCAGACCGCGACGACCAGTGCACACAACCAGGTGAGGGAGTCGCGGATCTCGGCATACGCGATGATCACCGGCACTGCGGCGAGCCAGGCCAGCCGGGTGGCGTTGGTGCCCATGGCCAGCGGCACGACCAGCAGCGGCAGGAACGACACGGCCAGCAGTAGGGCGGTGGCGCGGATCAGTTTCTGGTGACAGACGCCGAAGACGACGATGCAGCTGAGCATCGCCGGCGCGGCGTCACTGATCGGGAACGGCATCCGTCCGGTGCCGGGGAACAACACCGCCATCGCGAGTCCGGCGGCCAGCAACGCGGCCGCGCAGATCAACGCCGTCCGCCGCAGGTCCTGTCGGAGTATGGCGACCACGATCGCGATGATGCCGACGAAGAAGCCGGCCAGCGGCGAGCCGAGGAACGACAGGAACGCCAGCACCACGGTCGTCTTCTCGTGCCGATTGCGCAGCGCCACCAGGGCCCAGATGCCGACCGCGGCACCGACGGTGAAGGTCACCCGGCCGTTGAGCAGGTCCGCCGCCTGGGCGAGCGCGATCGCGACCGCGCCGGCACGTGGGCGAGGGGCGTTGCGGACGAGCAGCGCCCCGCCGTACGCGCTGAGGATGACGGCCGCGACACCGGTCAGCCGGATGCCGAACGTCGCCATCGAGAACGGCACGAACGCGCTGTAACTGGGTAGCGTGATGCCGCCGAACCAACCGCCCCACCACACCGGCGTGCCGCCGACCCGGGCCACCTTGGCTCGGGCGACCTGCGCGGCCAGGTCGGGCACCTGCGGGGTCCAGAAGATGTAGACCAGCGCGAACACGACAGCGCACGCCGTTGCCAACGTCGTCGGCGAGCGCAGCCGACGCGACGAGAGCATGGGTCCACGCTACCTTCCGCCCCTGAACGGGCTCCGTCGATGATCCGCTCACGGATCGCTGATGAGTGCCTGCTTGTCCCTGCTGAATCCCCTGGTGCCACACCCATGATCGCACCGCGCCAGCAGGTGATGCGCACGGATCGCGAGGCAGCGAGAACGCTGGCCCGGCGCGTCGCCCTGCTTCGACGCCGAGCCCTGACGCCCTGTGGGCGAAGGAGAATAGAGTCGGTCCCGTGAGCACCGCGCTGTACCGCCGCTACCGGCCCGAGACCTTCGCCGACGTGATCGGCCAGGAGCACGTGACCGAGCCGTTGATGCAGGCTCTGCGCACCGGGCGGGTCAACCATGCCTACCTCTTCAGCGGCCCCCGCGGCTGCGGCAAGACCACCTCGGCACGCATCCTGGCGCGCTGCCTCAACTGCGAGCAGGGCCCGACCCCGACACCCTGCGGCGTCTGCGAGTCGTGTGTCGCGCTGGCCCGTGGTGGGTCGGGCACGGTCGACGTGATCGAGATCGACGCGGCCAGCCACGGGGGCGTCGACGACGCGCGTGACCTCCGGGAGCGGGCGTCATACGGCCCGGCGCAGTCGCGCTACAAGATCTACATCATCGACGAGGCGCACATGGTGACGCCGCAGGGCTTCAACGCGCTGCTGAAGATCGTCGAGGAGCCGCCGGAGCACGTGAAGTTCGTCTTCGCGACCACCGAGCCGGAGAAGGTCATCGGCACGATCCGCTCGCGGACCCACCACTACCCGTTCCGGCTGGTGCCGCCGGCGCGGCTGACCTACTACCTGCAGCAGCTGTGCGACGCCGAAGGCGTGGCCGTCGAGCCCGGCGTGCTGTCCTTCGTGACACGGGCCGGCGCCGGGTCGGTGCGTGACTCGCTGTCCGTGCTCGACCAGCTGATCGCCGGGTCCAGCGAGGAGGGCCTGACGTATGCCGGGGCCGCCGCGCTGCTCGGGTTCACCGACGGCGAACTCCTGGACGCGACCGTCGACGCGCTGGGGGTGCACGACAGTGGCGCGGTCTTCCGGCAGATCGACCGGGTCGTCGAGTCCGGCCACGATCCGCGGCGGTTCGTCGAGGACCTGCTCGAGCGGTTGCGTGACCTGATCGTCATCGCGGCGGTGCCGGACGGCGCTGCCCAGGTGCTGCGCGGGGTGCCCGAGGACCAGTTGGAACGCATGCGGCAGCAGGCTGCGTCGTTCGGTCCCGGCGAGTTGTCCCGCGCGGCGGACATCGTCAACACCGGCCTGTCCGAGATGACCGGCGCGACCGGCCCGCGGCTGCAACTGGAACTCATCTGTGCGCGCGTGCTGCTGCCGGCCACCTCCGGCGAGCAGGGGTATGCCGCCCGCCTGGACCGCCTGGAGCGTCGCATGGACATCGGCGGCGAACCGCCGGCTAACGCTGGTCGAGTAGGCGGGGGGAGCGCGGCGGAGGAGGCCGTATCGAGACCCGAGCCGGCCGCCGCAGCCCCGGAAGCCGTCGCCGAACCCGCGCCGCAGCCGGCTAACGCTGGTCGAGTAGGCGGGGGGAGCGCAGCGGAGGAGGCCGTATCGAGACCCGAGCTGGCCGCCGCCCCCGCAACCGTCGCCGAACCCGCGCCGCAGCCGGCCGCGCCGACGGGCACGGTGACGACCGACGCGGTGCGCCGCGCCTGGCCGGACGTGCTGGATCGCATCGCCCGCACCAAGCGCGTGACCTGGGCGCTGCTCAGCCAGCACGCGCACGTCGCTGAGTTCGACGGCGAGACACTGGTGCTGGGCACCAGCAGTCCCGGGCTCGCCTCGGCGGTCGAGCGTGCGCCGCACCCGGACGTCGTCGCCGCCGCGCTGTATGACGCCCTGGGCGTCCGGGCTCGGGTGCAGGCCCGGCCGGATGCCGGTGCGCCGGCGCCGCATCTGCCGCCGGAGCCGGATCGACCGGGCCCCCCGGCATCGGGCCCCCCGGCCCAACCCGGACCTGACCAACCCCGACCTGACCAACCGCGACCTGACCAACCGCGACCTGACCAGCCGCGAATGACGGCGTCCTCGCCGACCGACGGTGCGATGCCGCCGTCACTCGCGGAGCAAGCCGTCACTCGGCAGAGTTCGGACGGTCCCGGTGGACCGTCGAGCGACGACGCCGACATACCGCACGCGGCGCCGGCGACTTCGCAGCCCGCCCGGCGTTCCCGTGCGGCCGAGGCGCTCGCTCAGGCCGGGCTCTCGGCTGCCTCGGGGGCCATGGACAGCGGCGGTGGATGGGGTTCGGTCAACGCGCCGCCACCGGAGTGGGCGACCGCCGAGAACCCCGCTGCGCCGGCCACGTCAGCGGAGCCGGACAAGCCCACGGAGGACGAGATCACCGAGTCGATGGACGACGAGGACGTCGACGATCCCGGCCAGGTGGGTCTGCCGGTGATGCAGGCGGTGCTGGGCGCCACCGTGATCGACGAGCAGGTCGACTGATGAGCGAGCGCAGCGAGCGATCGAACAAGGGCAGGGCTTACGACCGCACCCGCGGAACGAGGGGTCGGTCATGAGCGGCGGTCCGCTCTACCCGTTGTCGCGGATGACCATCTCGCCGATGCTCCGCGCGATCTGGCGGCCCCGTGTGGAAGGTGCGGACAACATCCCGAGGACCGGTGGCGTGCTGATCGCGAGCAACCATCTGACGTTCATCGACAGCGTCGTCATACCGCTGGTCGCGCCGCGCAAGGTGATCTTCCTGGCCAAGGCCGAATACTTCACCGGCAAGGGGGCGAAGGGCATTGCCATGCGCGCCTGGTTCAACGCGATGGGGATGATCCCGGTCGAGCGCGAGGACTCCCGCGCCGCCGTCAATTCCCTCGACCAGGCGTTGCGGGTGCTGCGGGAGGGCGAGGCGTTCGGCATCTACCCGGAGGGCACTCGCTCCCGGGACGGGCGGCTCTACCGTGGCCGGGTCGGTGTCGCACATCTGGCGATGCAGGCCGACGTGCCGGTCGTCCCGGTCGGACTGATCGGCACCCCGGACGTGCAGCCGAACCCGTCCGGTATGCCGCGGCTGGCGAAGGTCACCGTGAGGTTCGGCGAACCGCTGAGGTTCGGCGACGACTACCGGACGATGCCCGCGGGCAAGGCGCGCCGGCAGGCCACCGACGAGATCATGGACGCCATCGCGGAGCTGTCCGGTCAGGAGCGGGCCGCGTCATACAACGAACGTCCGCCGGGCTAGTCCGGCGCGTCGGGCGTCGATGCGGGCGGTGTCGCGGCCGAGGATTAGGCTCGACCACTGTGTATGAGGGTGTGGTCCAGGACCTGATCGACGAGCTCAGCAAGCTGCCGGGCATCGGTCCGAAATCGGCACAGCGCATCGCCTTCCACCTGCTGCAGGCCGACCCCGCCGACGTCTCCCGGCTCACCGAGGTGCTGGCCGTCGTCCGGGAGAAGGTCCGCTTCTGCGAACGCTGCTTCAACGTCGCCGAGGACACCCTGTGCCGCATCTGCCAGGACCCGCGCCGCGACGACAAGCTGCTGTGCGTCGTCGAGGAGCCCAAGGACGTGGTCGCGGTCGAACGCACCCGCGAGTTCCGGGGCCGCTACCACGTGCTCGGCGGCGCCATCAGCCCGATCGACGGCATCGGCCCCGACGACCTGAAGATCACCGAGCTGGTCCGCCGGCTCGGCGAGGAACCGGTCGAGGAGATCATCCTGGCCACCAACCCCAACCTCAACGGCGAGGCCACCGCGACCTACCTGTCCCGGCTGCTGCGCACGATGGGATTGCGCGTCACGCGGCTGGCATCGGGCCTACCCGTCGGGGGAGACTTGGAGTATGCCGACGAAGTGACCCTCGGCCGTGCATTCGAAGGACGGAGAGTTGTCGATGCCTGAGACACCGGACACCGAAGCCCTGCAGGTCGGTGCGCTGGCCGCCGAGACCGCGCAGGACGCCCGCGCGTTCTGCGAGTCCGTACGTCAGCTCGCGGCCGGTTCCGCGCCGGACGCCGCCCTGCCCCTGATGCTGCTGATGCTGTCGCAGCTGCAGGTCGCGGGAGCACGGCTGGGCGCCATACAGGATGTGGTGCCGGAGGAGCGTTACGAGGCCGACCCCGGCCCGGAGAGCAACCTGGACGCACTGCGGATGGGGCTGGCCAACATGCTCGACGGGATCGACGACTACGCCGACGTGGTCGACGCCGTCACCTCGGTCGAGCCGGCGCGCGGCGCGCTGTCGGACGACCTGGCCGACATCGTCGGAGCGCTCGAGCACGGACTGGTGCACTTCGACCACGGACGCCTCACCGAAGCGCTCTGGTGGTGGCAGTTCAGCTACCTGTCGCAGTGGGGTGTGCGCTCCTCGGCCGCGTTGCGCGTGGTGCAGACGATCCTCGGGCACCTGCGACTCGACGCCGACGAGGACACGATGGCCGACGCGGAGTTCGAAGCGCTGCACCCCTGACCGGCACACGCCGTGAGCGTGAACGCGGCGACGGGACGAATAAGTGACGACAGTCGCGCGATCCTCGCCGGATCCACTCCACGCTGGCGAGTAAGTGACGACAGTAGCGATCTTCGCCGGCACCCCGACGAGCGGAACGCCGAACCCTCAGACGGAGGTCTTCGCGGATGCGTCGGTGTCCTCGTGCGACGCCGATGCGACGGCGTCGCCGACCCGCTCGGCCTCCGGCGACTCACCGCGCAGCAACTGCGCCTTGTCGCGCGCCGGACTCCACGGGCTGTGGCCGAACAGCAACCACACCGCCAGCACCGAGACCGCGACGCACGCGTAACCGGCGAATGCGTCGAAGATGAAGTGGTTGGCCGTCGCCATCACCACGAAGACCGTCCAGAACCCGTAGGCCAGACCGACGATCCGGACCAGCTTGTGCCGCGCGACGAAGAACACCGACAACCCCACCCACAGGGCCCACGCACAGTGCAGGCTCGGCATGGCGGCATACAGGTTGGAGTGCTGCGCCACCGTCGGGCTGCCCCACGACCCGAAGGTGTTGAAGTAGACGACGGTGTCGGTGAATCCGCTGCCGTGCAGCAGCCGCGGCGGCGCCATCGGGAAGAGCCAGAAGCCGATCAGCCCCAGGATGGTGGTGAAGACCAGCACCGTGCGCGCCGTCTTGTAGACGCGCCGATGCATCCAGAACAGCCAGATCAGCACCGCGCCGGTGATCGGCAGGTGGAAGAAGGAGTAGTCGTAGTTGGCGATCTGCGCCAGCCACTCGTGCCGCATCACGAAATGGTTGAGGGTCAGCTCGATGTCCAGCCCGATGCGCTGCTCGAAGTCGAAGAGATCCCACCCGCGGTCCAGTGCGGCGGCCTCCCGCAGCGGGACCAGATTGCGCAGGTGCTCGTAGACGAGGTCGAGCACGACCAGCACGATGACCTCGAACCACCAGCGCGGTCGTCGGTAGGCGCGCCAGCCCAGCGGCAGCAGCGCCGGTCCCGATTCGGGTCGGCGTCGCTTCACGCTGAGGCCGTCGACCCCTCCCGAACGATTCGACACATGACCAATTCTGTCACTGAACTCTCACAGTCCGAAATCGCACTCCGTTCACGGAGTGTTCGTGTTATCGCCCGCGTGACGTGCGTGGGCGCGGGCGCGCCGTGCTGTGGTGTCCGTATGACGGAGCCAGGTCCCGACATACGGGCGGCACCCGGCGGGCCGGGTGCGCTCGTTAGACTCTGCACATCCCATTTCCGTGATGTCGACCCGTGAAGGGAACCCCGACCAGTGCCTCTCGTGGTCCAGAAGTATGGCGGCTCGTCGCTCGCCGACGCCGAAAGCATCAAGCGGGTCGCCCGGCGGATCGTGGACACGCGCAAGGCCGGCAACCAGGTCTGCGTCGTGGTCTCCGCGATGGGCGACACGACCGATGAGCTGCTCGATCTCGCCGACGCGGTGTCTCCGGCGCCGCCCGAGCGTGAGCTGGACATGCTGCTCACCGCGGGCGAGCGCATGTCGATGGCGCTGGTGTCCATGGCGATCGCCAACCTGGGCGATTCCGCCCTGTCTTTCACCGGATCGCAGGCCGGTGTGATCACCGACGACGTGCACGGCAAGGCACGCATCATCGACGTGACGCCCGGTCGCATCACCGAGGCGCTCGAGGGCGGCCACATCGTGATCGTCGCCGGCTTCCAGGGCGTCAGCCAGAACACCAAGGAGATCACCACCCTCGGCCGGGGTGGCTCCGACACGACGGCGGTGGCGCTCGCCGCCGCGCTCGACGCCGACGTGTGTGAGATCTACACCGACGTGGACGGCATCTTCACCGCCGACCCGCGGATCGTGCCGACAGCACGCAAGGTCGACCGGATCAGCAACGAAGAGATGCAGGAGATGGCCGCGTCGGGCGCCAAGGTCCTGATGTTGCGCTGCGTCGAATACGCCCGACGGTTCAACCTGCCGATCCATGTGCGGTCCTCGTTCAGTTACCGCGAGGGCACCTGGGTGCACCCAGCAGAAGGAGAAGAAGACGTGGAAGCCCCGATCATCGCCGGCGTCGCGCACGACCGCAGCGAGGCAAAGATCACGGTCGTCGGTGTGAAGGACACGCCGGGCAGTGCCGCGGCGATCTTCAACCTGATCTCCGTGCAGCAGGTCAACATCGACATGATCGTGCAGAACGTCTCGGCGGTCGCGACCGGCAAGACCGACGTCTCCTTCACCCTGCCCAAGAGCGACGGGCAGCGTGCGGTGCAGGCCCTGCAGGAGGCCAAGGACGAGCTCGGTTTCGAGTCGCTGCAGTATGACGACCAGATCGGCAAGCTCTCCCTCGTCGGCTCCGGCATGCGCAGCCACCCGGGGGTGTCCGCGACCCTCTTCCAGGCACTGGCCGATGCCGGCATCAACATCGAGATGATCACGACCTCGGAGATCCGGGTGTCCGTGGTCACCAAGGGTGATCTGCTGGACGACGCGGTCCGCGCGGTGCACACCGCCTTCGGGCTGGACTCCAGCGAGGGCGAAGCCGTGGTCTACGGAGGCTCGGGAAGGTGAATGGGTTGAACATCGGTGTCGTGGGCGCGACCGGCCAGGTCGGTGGCGTCGTGCTGAAGCTGCTCGCGGAGCGCAACTTCCCGGTGGGGGAGCTGCGGCTCTTCGCGTCGGCCCGGTCGGCCGGTCGTGAGATCGACTGGCAGGGCAAGCGATTGGTGGTCGAGGACGCCGCGACGGCGGACCCCGCGGGCCTGGACATCGCGATCTTCTCCGCCGGTGGTGAGACGTCTCGGTCACAGGCGCCGCGCTTTGCCGCGGCCGGTGTGACGGTGATCGACAACTCGTCCGCCTGGCGCAAGGACCTCGACGTGCCACTGGTCGTCTCCGAGGTCAACCCGGAGCAGATCGCCGATCCGCCCAAGGGCATCATCGCCAACCCCAACTGCACCACGATGGCGGCGATGCCGGTGCTCAAGCCGCTGTCCGACGCAGCGGGGCTGCGCCGGTTGATCGTCGCCACCTATCAGGCGGTCTCGGGCTCCGGGCTGGCCGGCGTCGAGGAGTTGGCCGGGCAGATCCGCCAGGGCGTCGAAGGCAACCTCGAGGGCCTCGCCCACGACGGATCCGCCGTGGAACTCGGCCCGGCGAAGAAGTATGTCGCCCCGATCGGCTACAACGTGCTGCCGATGGCCGGCACGGTCGTGGCGGACGGCAGCGAGGAGACCGACGAGGAGCAGAAGCTGCGCAACGAGTCGCGCAAGATCCTCGGGCTGCCCGATCTGGCGGTCGCCGGCACCTGCGTGCGCGTGCCGGTCTTCTCCGGACACTCGCTGGCCATCCATGCCGAGTTCGACAAGCAGATCAGTCCGGACGAGGCCAGGGCGCTGCTCGCGAACGCGCCGGGTGTCGTGGTGACCGACGTGCCGACTCCGTTGGAGGCGGCGGGCAAGGATCCGTCATACGTCGGGCGCATCCGGCAGGACCAGTCCGTGCCCGACGGCAAGGGCCTGGTGCTGTTCGTCTCCGGCGACAACCTGCGAAAAGGCGCTGCGCTCAACACGATCCAGATCGCCGAGGTAATCGCCGCAGGACGGTGAGGGCATGAAGTCGGACAAACCCATCCTGGCGGTGGTCGGCGCGACCGGTGTGGTGGGGCTGTCGCTGTTGTCGCTCCTGCCGACCCGCGACGACCTGTGGGGCGAGATCCGGCCCATCGCGTCGGGCCGCTCCGTGGGCCGGCGGGTGTCGATCCTCGGTCACGAGACCGTGGTGCGGGAGCTCAAACCCGCAGCGTTCGAGGACGTCGACGTGGTGATCATGGCCGTGCCGAGCGACGTGTCGGCGCCATGGACGCCCGTCGCCGTCGATGCCGGAGCCACGGTCATCGACAACTCCGGCCACTTCGTCGGTGCACCGGACGTGCCGTTGGTGGTGCCCGAGATCAACCCGGACGCCGCACGCAACCCCGCTGCCGGCATCATCGCGAGCCCGAGCGCAGCCACCCTGATGATGGTCGGCGCGCTGCACTCGCTGCACAGTTCGTGGCAGCTGACATCGGTCGTGGCGACGACCTTCCAAGCGGTCACCGACGCCGGCGTCTCCGGTGCCCTGCGGCTGTATGACGAGACCATGGAGCTCGCCGGCAATCAGAGTGTCGGCCAGTCGCCGGGTGACGTCCGCCGGATGCTGTCCGACCTGGGGGAGTCGCCCTTCCCGGCGCCGGTGGCGTTCAACGTCATACCGTGGGTCGGCGGCGAGGCGAAGGACGGAGCCACCGACTCCGAGACGGCGGTCCGCGACGAGTTGCGCAGCCTGTTGCGGGTGCCGCATCTGCCGGTCGCCGTGACGTGTGTGCAGGTGCCGGTCGTGCGGACCCACTCGGTGTCGATCCACGCGACGTTCGCGACCGACACCGACCGCGACGACGCGGTGCGCGTGCTCACCGAGTCATCGAACTCCGTTGTGGTCCTTGACGATTCGGCCGGGTCGTTGGACGACAGCTGGCCGACACCGGTCGATGTCGTCGGCGCCGACCCGATCTTCGCCGGCCGCGTGCGCCGACTGGACGGCTTCCCCAACGCCATCGAGTTGTTCATCTGCGCCGACAACCTGCGCAAGGGCTCGGCGCTGAACGCGTTGCAGATCGCCGAACACACCATCTGAGGCCTCCCGAGCCTCCGACTCGCGGATTCGCGACAGAAAGTTCGCACACGTATGCTTTTGCGGTGCATAAGATCCGCTTATCGGTCACCCCACGAAGTTCTCCCCCGCTGCGCTCCTCCGATACTTCGCGGGGACCCCGAAGCGTGGCTCGTGTAGCGGCGCTCCTCGCGACCCTCTTCCTGGTCGGCGGCGTGGCGCTCGCGCCATCGGCGCATGCCGCGTCCGATCCCTCGTCGGGGCTGCCGTCGACCCTGCGAGTGGGCACCGAGGGCGTCTATCCGCCGTTCAGCTATCACGACTCCTCCGACAAGCTGACCGGTTACGACGTCGACTACATCGAGGAGATCGGCAAGCGGCTGGGTGTCAAGATCACGTTCGTCGAGACGCCGTGGGATTCGATGTTCTCGGCGCTGCAGTCCCACCGCATCGACCTGGTCGCGAACGAGGTCACTCTCAACCCGGAGCGGAAGGCGAAGTACGACCTGTCGGCGCCATACGTCACCACGACCGGGGTGCTGGTCGTCGCCTCGGACAACAAGTCGATCACGTCGCTGCAGGACCTGAAGGGCAAGCGGGCCGCGGAGAACGTCACCAGCAACTGGGCTGACGTCGCCACACAGCATGGCGCCACCGTCGTCGGCGTCGAGGCGATGGACAAGGCGATCAGCGCGCTGTCCCAGGGGCGGGTCGACGCGATGGTCAACGACCAGCTCGCCGTCAAGAACTACCTGAACACCAAGGGCGACAGCGGAGTCAAGATCGTCGCCACGACCGCCGACAAGAGCCAGTCCGTCTTCGCCGCTCGCCAGGGCAGCGGCTACATGCCGGCGATCGACAAGCAGATCGCGGCGATGCAGCAGGACGGCACCGCGCAACGCCTGTACGACAAGTACTTCGGCGCCAAGGCGCAGCAGGCGTCCGGCACCAGTGACTGGCAGGTGGTCAAGGACAACGCCTGGCCGATGTTGCAGGCAACGCTGAAGACCACCATCCCGTTGACGATCGTGGCATTCATCATCGGACTGGCCATCGCCGTCGTCGTGGCGCTGATGCGACGTTCCAGCGTGCTGGTGCTGGCCTGGATCGCGCGAGTCTTCATCTCGATCATCCGCGGCACGCCGCTGCTCGTGCAGTTGGTGATCGTCTTCTACGGGCTGCCCGAGATCGGCATCAAATTCTCGACCTTCGTCTCGGCCGCGATCGCGTTGAGTCTCAACGTCGGCGGCTACGGCGCGGAGATCGTCCGGTCGGCCATCTCGTCGGTGCCCGACGGGCAGTGGGAAGCTGCCGAGACGATCGGCATGGACTATCCCACCTCGCTGCGTCGGGTCGTGTTGCCGCAGGCCGCCCGGATCGCGGTGCCACCGCTGGGCAACACGCTGCTCTCACTGGTCAAGGACACCTCGCTGACCTCGACCATCCTCGCGCTCGATCTCTTCCACCAGGCGCAGATCGCCGCCGCACCGACCTACAGCTATTTCGCGCTCTACTGCGCCGCAGCGGTCTACTACTGGGTGATCTGCTTCGTGCTCAACCATTTTCAGGGTCGTCTGGAAACCCGACTGAACAGGTATGTCGTCGCATGAGTGAGCTGTTGGAGGCCACCTCACTGGCCAAGAAGTTCGGTGACCACGAGGTCCTCAAGGACGTGTCGTTCAGCGTGCCGCGTGGCACGGTGACGGCGATCATCGGACCGTCCGGGTCGGGCAAGACGACGCTGTTGCGCGGACTCAACGCCCTGGAGCGGCCGGACAGCGGCGTGGTCCGGATTGCCGACGTCACAGTGGATTTCGCCACGATCCGGGCGTCGCGTCGAGGCCGGCTCGGGTCGCGCGACCGGTCCGTGCTCAGGCGTTACCGGTCGCACAGTGGCATGGTCTTCCAGGGTCACAACCTCTTCCCACATCGCACGGCGTTGCAGAACGTCACCGAGGGTCCGATCGTCGTACAGGGCCACCCCGCGGCCGAGGCGAATGAGCAGGCCCGGGCGCTGCTGGCGAAGGTCGGCCTGGCCGAACACGCCGACAAGTTTCCCTACCAGTTGTCCGGCGGTCAGCAGCAACGGGTCGGGATCGCTCGAGCGCTCGCGCTGCAGCCGGATCTGCTGCTCTTCGACGAACCCACCTCGGCGCTCGATCCGGAGCTGGTCGGGGAGGTGCTGGACGTCATCCGCCAGCTGGCCCGGGAGGGCCGCACGATGGTGATCGTGACGCACGAGATCCGCTTCGCCCGAGACGTCGCCGACCAGGTGCTCTTCATCGACGGCGGGGTGGTGGTGGAGCGGGGCACGCCGGCCGAGGTGCTGGATCATCCGCGACAGCCGCGGACCCAGGCCTTCCTGCACCGCATGCTGGAGGTATGACGCGGGCGTGTGTCGTCGGCTGCGGCCGGCTCATTAGATTGGACCGACCATGATCGACATCGCCGAGTGCCGCGCCGCATTCGCTGCGGCCGCCGAGGTCTTCACCGGTCCGCTCTACCGGCATTGGTGCGCTCTTGCCGGGGCCGAGACCGGGTCGGACGACCGGACCTTCACCGCGTTCACGTCCTACGGGCTGGACTTCGCCGACTGGCGATCGCCGCAGCAGCTGTTGCGTGCGACCAGTGAGGAACTGCGCGCCCTCGGAGCGAGTCGGCCGCTCGCCGGCTACTTCCCGGTGCTGCACGGGACATTGCCACCCGACGGGCGCTCCTATCAGCTGTGGACCGAGCTGCTGCGCGACCGGCGCGGCCCGATCGGTCGTCGCCTGCTGGAACCGCCGCTGCCGCTCAACGATCCGCTGGCCGGTGTGCGCATGCTGCGGCTGGCGACCGAGCACCTGCAGGCCATGTATGCCGAACCGGTCACCCTCGAGCTCGTCGCGGTCGGCGCGGCCGCCGGACTCGAGCTGGTGGCCGAGGCGTTCGAGCCGGATCTGTTGCGGGGACAGCACATCGCCGCCCGTCGCGGCTACGATCTGCACCCGCTGCACCCGCAGCAGGACGGCGTCCTGGACCGCATGCTGGCGCAGTTGGAGCCGGAGCAGGTCCAGGCGCAGGCGCGCGTGCGCCGCGCTGCGCAGATCGTGGACGAACAGGACATCGTCGTGTCCCGCCGGAACGCCTTCGAGGTGGTCTCGGCCGACGGATTCGGCTTCGGCCGGCTGCCCGTGGTCATCGGCTCGTCGTTCCTGTCCTCGGTCGAGGACCGAGGACGGATGGACCAGCTGATGCGAGCTCGGCACGCGGAGGGGATCTGGGTGTCGGATGACACCGTCGCGGTGCTGCGTTCGGTGAGCGACTCCCCGGTGCTGCGGGATGCCGATCCACGGCGACGCGCGACGAGGCTGACGCACTACCGAGCCGGGGAACTGCTCGCCGAAGTGGTCGAACTCGACTGATCTCCTGGCGGCATACAGCTGTGGTTGCCAGAATGACCGGACCTCGACCCGTAGGAGGACGCACATGGAAGTGCCACTGATCGTCCGTGATTTCCTCGACCGCGCGGAGACCGTCTACGGCGACCGCGTCGCGATCGTGGACGAACCCGACCAGCCGGCAACGCCTTTCGGCGGCGGCGCGATCACCTACCGCAGGATGGCCCAACTCGCACGGGCACAGGCGGCGGGGTTGGACCGGATGGGCGTGCCCGTGGGCGGCCGCGTGGCGGTGGTGTCGCACAACAGCGCGCGCCTGCTCACCTCGTTCTACGGAGTTAGTGGCTACGGGCGCATCTTGGTGCCGGTCAACTTCCGGTTGTCGGTCCCCGAGGTGCAATACATCGTGCAGCACTCCGGCGCCGAGGTCCTGATGGTCGACCCCGAACTACGCCACCTGCTCGACGCGGTCGACTGCAACCGCAAGTTCGTGCTCGGTGAATCGGACGACGAGATCTTCGGCGCCACGGCGGAGCCGCGCGCGTGGGACGGCGACGAGCACGCCACCGCGACGATCAACTACACCTCGGGCACCACGGCGCGGCCCAAAGGTGTGCAGCTGACCCACCGCAACAACTGGCTCAATGCGACGGTCTTCGGTTGGCAGGCAACCGTTTCCGACGAGGACGTCTATCTGCACACGTTGCCGATGTTCCATGCCAACGGCTGGGGTATGCCGTTCGCGGTGACCGGCATGGGCGGCAAGCACATCGTGCTGCGCAAGGTCGACGGCACGGAGATCCTGCGTCGCGTCGAGGAGCACGGCGTGACCCTGATGTGCGCCGCGCCGGCCGTGGTCGCAGCGGCGCTCGACGGCGCCCAGCAGTGGGACGGTCCGATCCCCGGCCGGGACCGCACCCGGATCGTCGTCGCCGGCGCACCGCCGCCGACCCGCACGATCGAACGGGTACGGGACGAACTCGGCTGGGAGTTCATCCAGATCTACGGCCTCACCGAGACGGCACCGTTGCTCACCATGAGCCGGATGCGCGCCGAGTGGGCCGACCTGTCGCCCACCGACCAGGCCCGCAAACTGGGCCGCGCCGGTTATCCGGCGATCGGTGTGCGGATGTCGGTCGACCAGAGCGGCGAGGTCCTGTCGCGGACCAATCACAACCTCGAGGCCTACTGGGACAACCCCGAAGCCACCAGCGCGGCGCTGGCGGGCGGCTGGTTCCACACCGGCGACGGCGGCCACCTCGAGGACGGCGCGGTGGTCATCGCCGACCGGAAGAAGGACGTCATCATCTCCGGCGGCGAGAACGTCTCGTCGATCGAGGTGGAGGACGTGCTCATGTCGCACCCCGCCGTGCGCGAGGTCGCCGTCATCGGCATACCGGACGAGAAGTGGGGTGAGCTGGTCACCGCACTCGTCGTCGCCGACGGCGAGGTGACCGAGGACGAGCTCATCGCGCACGCCCGCGCGTCGCTCGCCGGTTACAAGGCGCCGAAGAAGGTCGAGTTCCGCGACGAACTCGCGCGCACGGCGACCGGGAAGTTGCAGAAATTCAAACTGCGCCAACCGTTCTGGGCCGACCAGGACAAGCAGGTCAACTGAGTGGCGCGCGAGCTGTCCGGCATCGGTCGCGCCGTGCAGGGCGCGATCTACGCGGCAGGTGCCTATGGCCGCAAGTCGAAGGTGCCGGTCGAGCCGGCCGCACTGTATGACGCCGCGCGTCGCCGGATGAGCCCGCAGGCGTGGTCGTATGTCGCCGGCAGCGCCGGGATGCAGCGCACCGACCGGGCGAACACTGCTGCGTTCGAACGGTTTCCGATCGTTCCGCGTGTTCTGCGGGACGTTTCGGAGCGCTCCCTCGGCGTGACGCTCTTCGGGCACGACCTGCCGGCGCCGGTGCTCTTCGCGCCGATCGGAGTGCTGGAGATGGTGCAGCCGGAGGCCGAGTTGGCTGTCGCACGAGCGGCGCGATCGCTGGGCCTGCCGATGGTGTTGTCCACGCAGGGTTCGGTCCCGATGGAGCAGACCGCCCAGGAGCTGGGCGCCCATCCGATGTGGTACCAGCTCTATTGGAGCAACAACGACGAGCTCGCCCGATCGCTGGTGCAGCGCGCCGAGGCGGCCGGCGCCCAGGCGATCGTGGTCACCCTCGACACTCACCTGCTCGGCTGGCGGACCCGGGACCTCGACCTCGGCTACCTGCCCTTCGCCCGCGGGGAGGGCATCGCGCAGTACCTCACGGACCCGGTCTTCCAGGAACTCATCCACAAACGTGTGGCGGAGCAGACTACTACAAGCAAGTACAGCACTGCAGAGAGGAGTCCGGGGTCCCCGCGAAGCATTCGGGGGAGCGAAGCGGAGGAGAAACTTCGGGGGGCGGAGCGGCCCACACCGGCCGCGGTGCGCACGTTGCTCTCCATCACCCGCCATTACCCGGGCCGCTTCCGCGACAACCTCCGCTCGCCGCTGCCGCGTGCCGCGGTCGAGACGTTCCTGGATGTGTTCCCCTGCCCAGCGCTCACCTGGGACGACCTGGCGAAACTGCGCGAGTGGACCTCGTTACCCATCGTGCTCAAGGGCATCCAATCGGTGCAGGACGCGCAGTTCGCGACCGACCACGGCGCCGACGGCATCATCGTCTCCAACCACGGCGGCCGTCAGATCGACGGCGCGATCGCCTCGCTGGACGCGCTGGCCAGCATCGCCCCGGTCGTCGACGGCCGCCTGCCCGTGCTCTTCGACAGCGGGATCCGCAGCGGCGCGGACGTCTTCAAGGCGCTGGCCCTGGGTGCATCGGCCGTGCTGGTCGGCCGGCCCTGGCTCTACGGGCTGGCGTTGGACGGTGCCGCCGGAGCGGAGGCAGTCATGGAGCGGATCCTGGCCGAGCTCGACCTGACCATGGCGCTGTCCGGCGTCACCTCGATCGAGCAGATCACCCGCGACTGCCTGGCCGATCCAGCTCGATGGTGATCTGCGGGCCGTAGAGCGCCATGGCCGCGAGTGCCCGGTCGTGGTTGTCCTGCGTGGACCCGGCACACAGTGCCGACGCCACGTGGACGGTGGCGCCGGCATCCGCGGCGGCCAGCGCGGTGGACAGGACGCAGCAGTCGGTCGCCACCCCTGCGAGCGTGAGTCGTGGTGTGCTGCCGACGATCTCGGCGAGCGCCGGCCACTTGCCGAACGTCGGGGCGGTGATCACCGGTGCACCGTCGGCGACCACACCTGCGAACTCGGGCACCAGCGCGTAGAGCGGGTCGTCGTCAGGGACCTGCGCGAACGGCCATTCCCGGTAGTAGCCGACCCAGGATCCCCGCGGCCGCGCGTCCGCGACGAAGCGGGTGAAGACGACCCGGCCGGCATACGCCTCGACGGCGGCCCGGATCCGCCGCACCGTGCCCGCCCACATCGGCGAACCCCACGGTGAGGTCTGCGGGTCGGCGAAGATCGCCTGCGCGTCGATGACGACCAGCCACCCGTCGCCGGGCGAAAAGCCTCCGGCGTCCATCGGATCAGGCCTCCACCGCGGCGCGGTCTGCGATTTCCTCGGTCGAAGCTTCCTGGCGGGCCACCGTGCCGCGCCGCAGGAGGTATGCCGCCACGAACGACAACACGAGGGCGACGATCACACCAAGGTTGGCGTAGGCCCAGTTGCCGCTCCAGGAGGCAGTTTTCGGGTCATACGTGCCGAGCCCGAGCGGATGCAGCAGGTAGCCCTGCCAGTTGTTCCAGGACGCGTCCTGTGCGTAGTTGTTCACCACCAGACCCCAGCCGACCACCGACGTGACGACCAGGATGCCGATCGATGTCCAGTCCCAGGACCCGTAGCGGCCGGCGGAGTCGAAGAGATCGTTCTCGTCATACGACCGCTGGCGCAGGACGATGTCGGCGATCATGATGCCGGCCCACGAAGCCAGCGGCACGCCCAGCGTGATCAGGAACGACTGGAACGGGCTGGCGAAGTTCTCCGCCACGAAGACGACGTAGATCGTGCCGGCCGTGAGGATCACGCCGTCGACGAAGGCCGCTGCCGGACGCGGGATCCGCACCCCGAGCGAGAGCAGGGTCAGTCCCGAGGAGTAGATGCCCAGCACCGCACCGCTGACCAGGGACAGGATGGCTGCGACCAGGAAGGGCACCAGGAACCACGTCGGCAGGATGTCGGCGAGGGCACCGATCGGGTTGCTCAGAATGCTCTCGGCGACCGTGCCGTCCGAGCCGGCGAGCAGCAACCCGAAGATCACCAGGACCACCGGCGCCACGGCACCGCCGAAGGTGTTCCAGGCGACGATCGCCCCGCCGGAGGCGTCCCGGTGCTGGTAGCGCGACCAGTCCGCGGCGATGTTGATCCAGCCCAGGCCGAAGCCGGTCATCACCATCACCAGCGCGCCGACCGTCTGCTGCCAGCTGCCGGTGGGCAGCGCCGTCACCTTGGACCACTCGATATGTGACGCGGCCACGACCATGAAGACGACGGTGATGATGCCGGTGATCCAGGTCAGCCAGGACTGCAGCCGCATGATGACGTGGTAGCCGGCGACGGACGCGAGGACGACGAGGGCCGCGACGACGAAGCAGGCGATGATCTTCGTCGCGGTGCCGCCGCCCCAGCCGAGCTTGCGCATCACGGTCGCCGTGGCCAGGGTGGCGTTGATGGTCAGGAAGGTCTCCCAGCCGATCGAGGTCAGCCAGCTGATGACGCCCGGCACCTTCTGCCCGGTCACGCCGAATGCCGCACGGGACAGGATCATGGTGGGTGCCGAGCCGCGTTTGCCGGCCAAGGCGATGACCCCGCAGAGCGCGAAACTGACCACCACACCGACGAGTACGACGAGGACCGACTGCCAGAAGGAGATCCCGAAGCCGAGCACAAAAGCGGCATAGGAGATCCCGAACACCGACACGTTGGCGGCGAACCACGGCCAGAACAGGTCGCGCGGCTGCGCGGTGCGCTCGGACTCCTCGATGATCTCGATGCCGGTGGTCTCCACGCCGAGGCGCCGGACCTCCTGCCCGGTTGCGGTCGCTGGGGTGCTCATGGCGAGAGCATGGCAGATCCGCGGCGTCGGCGCCGACCAGATCGGCGACGACCTCCGCGGTCAGGATCCGTCGGTGGAGTGACGGACCTGTCGGCCCGCGTCGACTCGCTCGCGCTGCGGCACCACGGTGTACTTGGGGTCGCGGGCGGAGGCCTGCCCGGCCTCGAAGATGCCGAATCTGGTCAGCGCAGAGCCGACCAACAGCGCCACGCCGGACGCCATGGCGACGGGACGCGAGCGCCGGCCGAGCACGGTGCCCAGTGCCCCGATGCTGGAGGTCACCGCGGCGGCGCGCAACATCGCCCCGGGTCGGCCCTCATCCAGCGTGCGTGCCGACAGGCCCATGGACCGGCGCATCCAGGTGTATGCCGCGAGCTCCGCGGCCACTCCGCCGACCGCCATCCGGCGGGCGGGTGCGGCTTCGTGCCTCGGAGAGGTCAGCATCGCCAGGCCACCGGCGGCGCTGGCGGCCGACCCGGCGAAGACGAAGGGCAGCTGGCCGGACGCCTCGTGCCAGGCCGGAGTGGCGGTGTCCCCGAGCAGCACCGCGGTGTAGGTCGCGACCGCCGAGCCGGTCACCGCGGCCAGCAGCCCGGCCGGTCGAGCTGCCAATTGCAATCCCGTGGTGGCCACATCCGGCAGCGCGTTGCGGGCGCCGGCCGGTAAGGCGGCGACGGCTTCCGCGGTGGCGGCCAGGCCGGCCGCCGGCCCGTAGGCGAAAAGGATCCAGGAGCCCATCGACATCGGCGAGGTCGGCCGGAACACGCGCAGCATATTGAGGAACCGGCTGGGCCGGCCCAAGTCGTGGATCAGGAAATAGGTGCTGGCGCCGATCGACACCAGCGCCGAGATCCGGCTGTTACGAGCCAACGCCCGGCGTCCGCTCAGCTCCGCACCGGCCGCCAGGAGCGAAGAGGCCCCGGCCAGCCCACCGGTGAACAAGTATGCCGGGATGTCGGCCTGCCACGGCGACGCCTTGACCACGGGTCGCCCGTAGTACGAGGTGAATTCGGCCTCGGGCACCATCGCACGCTCACCGCCGCGGCCGCCGCGGCGCCGTCGGCCCGCGCCGGCAGCCCGTCGCATCCGCCCCGCCGCGCGCCGTCCTCGGCGGGGCTGGTCGTCGTCGGGCCACCGGCCGTACCTGCTCTCGGCGTGTCCGGCGGTGCTCATCCGCGCGCCCCCAGGAAACTGAGCACGGCCCCGGTCGCGAGCCCGGCTGCTGCCAGACCCGCTCGCTGCCACATCATCGGCAGGTCACGGGTGGTGACGACCGGGTCGGGTGGCAGTCCGTAGACCTCCGGCTCGTCCAGCAGCAGGAACATCGCACCCGTGCCGCCGACCCCGTCCTGCGGGTCGGCGCCGTACAGCCGGGCACTGTCGACACCTTGCTCCTGCAGTTGCGCCACGCGCTGCCTGCCGCGCTCGCGCAGTTCGTCGACGGCGCCGACCATGCTCGACTCGGTCGGGCAGGCCTTGGCGCACGCCGGCATGTCACCGACGCCGATCCGGTCGTAGCACAGCGTGCACTTCTGGGCGATGCCGGCGTTCTTGACCTCCGGGCCGCCGCCCCGGCGCTCGATCACGCCATACGGGCAGGCGGGGACGCAGTAGCCGCAGCCGTTGCACACGTCCTCCTGCACGACAACGGTGCCGAACTCGGTCCTGAACAGCGAACCCGTGGGGCAGACGTCCAGGCAGGCCGCGTGGGTGCAGTGCTTGCACACGTCCGAGGACATCAGCCACCGGAAGTCCGGACGTGCGCCGGACTCGTCATCCGCCGCATCCGCCCCATCCGCCGGCGGACCCACCGACGGCATACCCAGGTCGACCGTGGGGGGACCGGCGGGGACGGTCTGCTCGATGAAGGCGACATGCCGCCAGGTGTCCGCACCCAGTGCACCGGTGTTGTCGTAGGAGTCGCCGGTCAGGCCCTCACCGAGATCTGCCGGTATGGCGTTCCACTCCTTGCAGGCGACCTCGCAGGCCTTGCACCCGATGCATACCGAGGTGTCGGTGAGGAACCCCTTGCGGGCCTGCTGGTCCCAGCCGGCGTCGGCGGCGGGGTCGAGCGGGCCGAACAGGCGATGTGAACTCACGCTTCCTCCGGGTCCTGGTGCCGGGTATTGCTGGTCTCCACGGTGATCCCTGCCCGGGACACGTAGTCCTCGACCAGCTGCCGCACCCGGCTGTCGTCCGGCCGGCGCCCGGCTCGTACGTCGCAGGTGCCGGCCTTGCTCTCCTGGATGTGCACGTTCGGGTCCAGCGTCACGCCGATGAGGTCGTTGGCGCTGTCACCTTCCACGACGGCACCCTTGCCACCCTGCCCCCAGTGATAGGGCAGCCCGACCTGATGCACCGTCTGCCCGTCCACGACGAGCGGGACCATCCGATCGGTCACCAGGACGCGCGCCTCGACGGCGCTGCGGGCGGTGACGATGGTCGCCCAGCCACCGTTGACCAGTCCGCGCTCGGCTGCCAGGGCCGGCGACACCTCACAGAAGAACTGTGGTTGCAGCTCGGACAGGTAGGGCAGCCACCGGCTCATGCCGCCGGCGGTGTGGTGCTCGGTCAGCCGGTAGGTGGTGAAGACGAACGGGAATTCGTCGGCACCGGGCGTATCCGCCGACGGGTTGGACAGGTTGTCCTTGCGCTTGTACACCTGGCGGGTCGGGTTGGACTGCTGGGCATAGACGCGGTTCCGGAACGGCGATTCCTGCGGCTCGTAGTGTGCGGGCAGCGGCCCGTCCAGCAGCCCGCTCGGCGCGAACAGCCATCCCTTGCCGTCCGACTGCATGATGAACGGGTCATCGCCGGCCAGCCCCTCCGGCCCGGCGGTCCCGTCCTCCGGCTGGAAGTCCGGGCGCTTGCTCGCCGGGAAGTCCGGTATGTCGTGGCCGGTCCACGTGGCCGCTTGCTCGTCCCACCAGACGTACGCCTTGCGTTCACTCCACGGCTTACCCTGCGGGTCCGCGGACGCCCGGTTGTAGAGGATCCGCCGGTTGGCCGGCCACGCCCAGCCCCACTCGGGGGCGACCCAGGACTGCTCCGACCCGGGCTTGCGTCGCGCCGACTGGTTGACGCCGTCGGCATACACACCGGTGTAGATCCAGCATCCGCCCGCGGTGCTGCCGTCGTCCTTCATCTCGGTGTAACTGGACAGCAGGTCGCCCGCGCTGCCGTCGGCGTTCACCTGCCACCCGTTGATCTCGCGCAGCACCGCGTCCGCGGACGGCTCGTCGCTGCCCTCCTGGCCGTAGTCCCAGGTCAGGTCGAGCAACGGCCGGTCACGTTCGTCGGTGGAGTCCGCGAGTCGCTGACGGATCTTGTTGCCCAGGTGCCACATGAAGTGCAGCTCGCTGCGGGCATCGCCCGGCGGGTCGATCGCCTTGTGGTGCCACTGCAGCATGCGCTGGGTCTGGGTGAACGTGCCGTCCTTCTCGACGTGGGTCGCGGCCGGCAGGAAGAAGACCTCGGTGCCGATGTCCTCCGTGCGCAACTCGCCGGAGCGGACCTCCGGACCGTCCTTCCACCAGGTCGCCGATTCGATCAGCTGGAAGTCACGCACCACCATCCACTTGCAGTGCGCCATGCCCAACCGTTGCAATCGGCCGTGAGCCGACCCGACCGCAGGGTTCTCACCCATCACGAAGTAACCGTCGACCTGGTCGTCCAGCATCCGCATGACGGTGTTGTAGGTGCCGTGGTCGCCGCTGATCCGCGGCAGGTAGTCGAAGCAGTAGTCGTTGTCCGCCGTGGCGGCTTTGCCCCACCACGACTTCAGCATGCTGGTGGTGTATGCCGCCGCCTCGGTCCAGTAGCCCTTCTGCGTGTCGCTGGTGACGGACGTGAGGTATTCCTGCAGCGTGCCGTGCTGGTCGGCGGTGGGCATCGGCAGGTATCCGGGCAGGATGTTGAACAGCGTGGGGATGTCGGTGGAGCCCTGACTGCTGGCGTGCCCGCGCAACGCCATGATGCCGCCGCCCGGCCGGCCCATGTTGCCCAGCAACAGCTGAATGATCGCCGCGCCACGGATGTATTGCACCCCGACCGTGTGCTGGGTCCAGCCGACCGAGTAGACCCACGCGGTGGTGCGGTCCCGGCCGCTGTTGGCGGTGACCGCCTCGCACACCGACAGGAAGTCCTCCTCGGAGACGCCGCACACCTGCGCCACCAGCTCGGGGGTGTAGCGCTGGTAGTGGCGCGCCAGGATCTGGAACACGCACCGCGGATCCTGCAGCGACTCGTCCCGCTCGGTCTGGGTGTGACCATGCCCGACCGCACCGGCGCCGCCGTGTGTGTCACCGGCCGCACGGTCCCGGTGATCGTCTGCCGACGCCGCGGACGCACGGGCATTGCCCGCCGACGCGTATGCCTCGACGCCCTCATAGCTCCAGCTGGCGGGATCGTAGGTGCCGGTCTCCGGGTCGTAGCCGGAGAACAACCCGTCCAGGTCCTCGGTGTCGCGGTAGTCCTCGCCGACGATCGTGGCCGCATTGGTGTAGGCGACCACGTAGTCTCGGAAGTACTTCTGCTGCTCCAGGATGTAGTGGATGATCCCGCCGAGGAAGACGATGTCACTGCCGGCGCGCAGCGGCACGTGCTGATCGGCGACCGCGGAGGTGCGCGTGAAACGCGGGTCGATGTGTATGACGCGAGCGCCCCTGCGCTTGGCCTCCATCACCCACTGGAAGCCGACCGGGTGACACTCGGCCATGTTGGAACCCTGGATGACGATGCAGTCAGAATTCTGCAGATCCTGCTGGAACGTCGTCGCGCCACCGCGACCGAAGGAGGTCCCCAAACTGGGAACCGTGGCGCTGTGTCAAATACGCGCCTGATTCTCGATCTGGATCGCGCCCAGCGCGGTGAAGAGCTTCTTGATGAGGTAGTTCTCCTCATTGTCCAACGTGGCGCCCCCCAGGTGCGCCATACCGAGGGTGCGGCGCAGCATGCGCCCCTGCTCGTCGGTGTCCTGCCAGGTGCGCCGACGGGCCTCGAGCACCCGGTCGGCGATCATGTCGGTGGCGGTGTCCAGGTCCAAGTGTTCCCACTCGGTGGCGTAGGGACGCCGGTAGAGCACCGATGTCTGCCGGGTGGAGGAGTTGACCAGCTGCTCACTCGCCGACCCCTTGGGGCACAGGCGACCGCGCGAAATCGGCGAGTCCGGGTCTCCCTCGATCTGGGTGACCCGACCGTCCTTGACGAAAACCCGCTGACCGCACCCGACGGCGCAGTAGGGGCACACGCTCTGCACGACCTTGTCCGCGGACTCGGTGCGCGGCGTCCAGTCCTTGCCGGATTTGGCGGCGGCGCCGCGACCCAGCCGGTCCGGCCCCAGCGCCTGGCGCACCACGGGCCAGGAGAGGAAGGTTTTGCCGCGACCCATCACAGCCACCAATGGTAGCCGAGGGAGAAGTTCACCGTGGCTGCGAACGTCAAATACATCAGCCACACTCCGGTCAGTGTGTGGAACAACCCGAGGGCGCGTTCCCCGAGCTCGATGGCCAGGGACGCGAAGAAGTCCGCGAAGTAGACGAGGAACAGCCCGACGAACAGGATGAACACCGGGATGTCGTCGGCCTGGAAGAACACCGTCGCTCCTAGCGCGGAGATCACCATGTACGCGATGCACATCCCGGCGTTCGGGCGGGGGTCGTTGCCCTGATAGCGGTTCCAGCCGATCGCGAACCAGTGGATCCCGTATGCCGAGAACGCTAGGGCAGCCATGTAGACGGGCCCTTCGCGGAAGACCTGGAACCACGTCATGCCGACGAAGAGCAGCACTCCGGTGACGAACTGGCAGAATCCGGGAAGCCAGATCCCCCAGACCCCGACGGACCGGTCCACGCTCGCATCACGTGGCGGATAGCCGAACAACTCCTGCGGGCCGTAGATCAAGTAGCCGGTGCCGAGCCCGAAGAAGCCCAGTGCGAACGGCAGGTACGGCGACGCGAGGAGGGTGACATCTGCGCCCATGGTCGACTCCTTCGCGACTGTCGGTCCTCAGCGTCATACCCACACCGGACCGTTGGAATCGCCGAAGGTGCCCGATCAGCTGATCCGGATGCCGGAGCCGGCGACCGTGTGACCGATGACCGGGTAGCCGGGCACTTCGCCGGCGACGAGCAACCCGCCGGACGTCTGCGCGTCGGCCAGGAAGAGTAGGTCGTCCTCGGTCACGCCCGGGCCGACCGACAGGTGCGGCCGCACCCAGTCCAGGTTGCGCCGGGTGCCCCCGGACACGTAGCCGCCGGCCAAGGCGTCCAGCGCGCCGTCGACCGCGGGGACCGCGGAGCGCTCGAGCACCGCGCCGATGCCCGACGCTCGGCACAGCTTGTGCAGGTGGCCGAGCAGGCCGAAACCGGTCACGTCGGTCGCGGCCGTGACGCCGGCGGCGAGTGCCTCGCGGGCCGCGACGTCGTTCAGGGCGGTCATGCTCGCGATCGCCGCTTCGAAGACCTCACCGGTCTGCTTGTGCCGGTTGTTGAGCAGGCCGACGCCGATCGGCTTGGTGAGTGTCAGCGGCATACCGGCGACACCGGCATCGTTGCGCAGCAAGCGATTCGGGTCGGCGACCCCGGTGACCGCCATGCCGTACTTCGGCTCCGGGTCGTCGATGGTGTGCCCGCCGATCACCGGGCAGCCGGCCTGCGTGCCGACGTCGAGTCCGCCGCGCAGCACCTCGGTCATCAGCTCCATCGGGAGCACGCCGCGCGGCCAGCCGACCTGGTTGATCGCCACCACCGGACGGCCGCCCATCGCGTAGACGTCGGACAGGGCATTCGCCGCAGCGATGCGGCCCCAGTCGTAGGGCGAGTCCACGACGGGTGTGAAGAAATCGGCTGTGGAAAGCACGGCGAGGTCATCGTGCACCCGGACCACCGCGGCGTCGTCGCCGTCGTCCACGCCGACGAGCACATCCGGTCCGGTCTGGCCGACGAGTCCGCGCACGGCGTCCTCGAGTTCGCCGGCCGGGATCTTGCACGCGCAGCCGCCGCCGTGCGCGAAGCTGGTGAGTCGGAGCGTCGGGGTGCCGGTCATGTGATCGAGGGTAGACAGCTCGCGCTGCCCGGGTGCCGGCGGCGCGCAGCGCGGGAGGTGCCGCGCGAGCGAACACCACGGACGGTAGGTTGACGCCTGGAGGCGTCAGGGTTCCTGGTGGGCCCCCCGGTCTTCAAAACCGGTGAGGCCGAGCATCTCGGTCTGGCGGGTTCGATTCCCGTCCGTCTCCGCCAGGTCGTGACGTTCGACGAGAAGAGCCGGCCACGTTGCCATGCCGCTGGAGGTGCCGATGTCGTCGCAGGACCCGCGCAGTCGCATCCCGCGCACCGACACGCTCCTCGCGTCACCGCTGGTCACCGCCGCCGCGGCACACCTGGGCGCCGACACCGTGCGCCGTCTCGTCTCTGCCGCGCAGGAGCGGGCCCGCCGTGGCGAGATCGAGCCGGAACAGGTTCCCGCGGCGCTGGAAGCGTCGCTGCGCGGTGGTGCCACGCAGCTGCGCCCGGTGATCAACGCCACCGGCGTCGTCATACACACCAATCTGGGGCGTGCGCCTCTGTCGCCGGCGGCGGTCGAGGCGATCCGCGCGGCCGCGGGGTATGTCGACGTCGAGATCGCCCTCGCGACCGGCAAGCGGTCCCGACGGGGCACGGCGGCGCGTGCGGCCCTGCTCGCCGCGTGCCCGGCCGCGGAGGAGGCGCTGGTCGTCAACAACGGCGCCGCGGCGCTGGTGCTGGCCACGACCGCGCTGGCGCAGGATGCCGAGATCATCGTCAGCAGAGGCGAACTCGTCGAGATCGGCGCCGGCTTCCGGCTGCCGGACCTGATCGCCTCCACCGGTGCCCGGCTGCGCGAGGTCGGCACCACCAACCGCACCCATCTGCGTGACTACGCCGACGCCATCGGGGCCGGCACCGGCGCGATCCTCAAGGTGCACCCCAGCAACTTCCGCGTCGATGGCTTCACGTCCGCCGCGCCGGTCGATGCACTGCACGACCTCGCGCTGCAGCACGACGTGCCGCTCGTGGTCGACCTGGGCAGCGGGCTGCTGGCGCCGGACGCGCTCATCCCGGACGAGCCCGACGCGACCACCACGCTCGTCGCCGGCGCCGATGTGGTCACCGCCAGCGGTGACAAGTTGCTGGGCGGACCGCAGGCCGGCATCGCGCTGGGCCGCAAGGCATTCCTCGACCGTATGGCGAAACACCCGCTCGCCCGGGCGGTCCGGGCCGACAAGCTCGCGTTGGCCGCACTCGAAGCAACGCTCCGCGGACCGCATCCACCGACCACCGAAGCGCTGCACGCCGACGCCGACCGGCTCCGCAGCCGCGCCGAGGCGCTCGCGGCGGCGGTCGGAGGAGTCGTCATCGCGCACGACGGACGAGTCGGAGGTGGCGGCGCCCCCGGCGTGCCACTGCCCGGCTGGGCTGTCGCGCTGCCCGAAAACCTGGCGACCGCACTGCGACTCGGCGATCCGGCGGTGCTGCCGCGCATCCACGGTGGTCAGTGTCTGATCGATCTGCGCTGTGTGCCGGAGTCCGACGACGAGCGGCTCACCGTCGCGGTCCGTGCGGCGCTGGGCAGCTGACATGTATGTCGTCGCCACTGCCGGACACGTCGACCACGGCAAGAGCGCGTTGGTGCGCGCCCTCACCGGGACCGAACCCGACCGGTGGAGCGAGGAGAGGCGCCGCGGACTGACCATCGACCTCGGGTTCGCTTCGATGACAACACCTTCGGGCGCCCAGCTGTCCTTCGTCGACGTGCCGGGACACGAGCGGTTCCTGGGCAACATGCTCGCCGGGATCGGGCCCGCGCCCGTCGTCTGCTTCGTCGTCGCCGCCGACGAGGGCTGGCGACCGCAGTCCGCCGAGCACCGGGACGCGCTGCGCGCCCTGGGCATCGAACGCGGTGTGGTGGTGATCACCCGCACCGACCTGGCCTCCGAGCGCGTCGACACCGTCACGGCGCAGGTGCGCGAGGAACTGGCCGGGACAGGACTGCACGACGCGCCGGTGGTGGCGGTCTCGGCACACACCGGTGCCGGGCTCGGGCTGCTGGTCGACACGCTCGACGAGGTGCTCGCTGCTGCGCCGAAACCGTTGCAGCAGGGCAGGATCCGTCTCTGGATCGACCGCTCCTTCTCGATCCGCGGCGCGGGGACGGTGGTCACCGGAACGCTGCCCGCCGGCACCCTGACGACCGGCGATCGACTCAGCCTGCTCGGCGCGGGCGCGTCGGCGGTCACGGTGCGCGGCCTCCAGCAGCACGGTGCGACGGTCGCGACCGTCGGTCCGGTCAGCCGGGTCGCGGTCAACCTGCGGGGGATCGCAGCGGACGCCGTCCATCGCGGCGACGCCCTCCTGACACCGGACGCCTGGCAACTCACATCTGAGCTCGACGTGCGTCGCGGGTCGGGCCCTGAGCTACCCGAGTTGCCGGAGCATCTCATGGTCCACTTCGGCACTCTTGCCGTCCCCGCGCGACTGCGGCCGTTCGACGGGACGACCGCCCGCGTCCTGCTGGAGCGCGAGGTGCCGGCCACGCTCGGCGACCGGATGATCTTGCGGGACAACGGATCCCGTCGGTTCGCCGGGGTGCGGGTGCTGGACGTCGAGCCACCGCGGTTGCGGCGCCGTGGTGCGGGTGCCCGGCGCGCCCGGCAACTGGCCGACCGTCCCCCGACCGGTGATCTGCGGGCCGAGGTGGCGCGGCGTGGTGCGGTCCGTCGGGACCAGCTGGAACGGCTGGGCATCGTGCTGCCGGCGAACCCCGCGCAGGACATCGTGGTGCACGGCAATTGGTGGATCCACCGGGCGGCATTGGATGGCTGGTCCGAGGCGCTGCAAGCCGCGGTCGCCGCCGACCTGGCGCGTCACCCGTTGTCGGCCGGACTGACCCGTGGCGCCGCGATCAGCGCGCTGGGCCTCCCGGACGCCTCGTTGCTGGACGTGGTGGTCGCCGCAGCGGGTCTGACCCGGCAGTCAGGTGTCGTGACCGGCACCACCGCCTCGGACCTGGGCAGTGCGGAAACGGCTGTCGCGACGCTGGAGCGGCGACTGCGGCAGGCGCCGTTCGCGGCACCGGAGGCCGACGAACTCGCCGAGCTCGGCATCGGTCGCGAGGCGCTGGCCGCTGCCGAACGGCTCGGCCGGTTGCTGCGACTGGGTGACGGCGTCGTGTTGCTGCCGACCGCCCCGGCCTTGGCGATGCGTGAACTGGCTAGATTGCCAGACGTGTTCACCACCAGTGAGGCACGAAGAGCGCTGAGCACAACGCGCCGTGTCGCCATACCCCTGCTGGAGCACCTGGACGCTCGTGGCTGGACCAGACGCATCGACGCCGGACACCGCACCGTGGTGCGGGCCGGCGTCAGGGCGTGAAGCGACGGCTCAGGCGTCGGCGAGCGCGGGCTCGTCGACCACCGGCTCCCAGTCCTTGGGACGACGTCCGGAGATCGTCAGGGCGATGGCGCCGCCCACCAGCGCGGCGAGCGCGCCCACCAGGAAGCACACCTTGAACGCATCCTCGGACGGTATGGCGGGTGTGCCCGGCTTCAGTGTGATGGTCTGGCTGGTCAGCAGGCTGGCCATGACAGCGCCGGCGACCGTGGTGCCGATCGACCGCATGACGGTGTTAATCCCGACGCCGGAGCCGGCCTCGGCCGGCGGCACGTTCTCCAGGATGAGGGTCGGCATGGCGGCATACCCGATGCCGACGCCGGCCATGCTGATGCAACTGGCCACCAGTAGCTGCCACGGCGCGCTCATCATGAACAGCGCCACCAGGTAGCCGGCGCCGATGACTCCGGCACCGATCGCCAGGGTGATCCGTGCGCCGAGGGTGGTCATCATCTTGCTCGACACCGGGGCGAGGAACATCATCATCAGCCCGCCGGGCGCCATCCAGAGGCCGGCCTCGAGGATCGACTGACCCAGGCCGTAGCCGGTGGCCGCGGGCATCTCCAGCAGCTGCGGCACCACGATGGACTGCGCCATCATGCCGAATCCGATGAGCATGGCGGCGATGTTCGTCAGCAGGACCGGCCGGCGCGCGGTGGTCCGCAGGTCGACCAGCGGGTCCTTGCGGCGCAGTTCGTAGAGTCCGAACAGCACCAGCACCGCGAGCCCGCCGATCACGCAGAGCAGGGTGTCGGACGATGCCCAGCCCCAGTCGTTGCCCTTGGAGACGCCCACGAGAGTGGCCACGAGCCCGATCGCCAGGGCGACGGCGCCGACGACATCGATCGATGCCGGGTGTCCGTCGGAGACATTGGGCACCAGCAGCCCGGTGGCGACGACCATCAACACGGCGAGGACGGCAGACACCCAGAAGAGCGCGTGCCAGTTGTAGTCCTGCGCGATCCATGCGGCGAGCGGCAGGCCGATGGCGCCGCCGACGCCCATCGTGGCGCTCAGCGTGGCGATCGCGGTCGAGGCCATCTGCGGCGGCACCACTTCGCGGACCATGCTGATCGCGACCGGGATGAAGCCCATGGCGATGCCCTGCAGGAACCGGCCGCCGATCATCGGCCAGACGGTCGTGGACAGCGCGCAGATGATGGAGCCGACCACCAGGACGATCGATGATCCGACGAGCACGCGCTGCTTGCCGATGATGTCGCCGAGACGTCCGGCGACCGGCATGGCGACGGCGCCGCCGAGCAGCGTCGCGGTGACGACCCAGGAGGCGTCGCTGGCTGACGCGTGCAGCAGGTGGGGCAGCTCGATCTGGATCGGCAGCACCAGTGTCTGCATCAGCGCGGCGGACAGCGCGCCGAAGCACAGCACGGCGATGATCAGGTGGGGTTTGACCGCGGTCGGTGGCGCGGGTGGTGCATCAGCGGTGGTTTTCATCGGACCTCACGTTTCTCTTGTTATATGTATGGTGCATGCATATGACTCCATCTGTCAAAATGCCGACATGACCACCGATGACGTGCCGCACTCGCGCACCCAGGAGGCCGAGCTGACCGTGCTCGCGCGCAATGCGCGCCTCACCCCGGCGCAGCGAGCGGCGGCGATCCTGCACTCGTTCGACGTCGACCGACGGGTGGTCGAGGCTCGGACGAGTCTGACGACCGCGGACCTCCGCCTGCTGTGGTTGCTGTCCGACGGTCGGGCGCGGACGCAGCGCGACATCTCCACCGAGCTGAATCTCGAGCAGTCGACGGTCAATCGGCAGGTCAACGCAGCGCTGCGCGCCGGCCATCTGGAGCGGCAGGCCGCCGACTCGGGTCCCGCGCTGTTGGTGGCGACCGGCGAGGGCCGGCGGCGGTATGACGCCGACGTCGAGGCGCTGATCCGGTTGCTCGGGACGGCGTTGCAGTCGCTCGGTGACGAGCGCGAGCACTTCCTGGTGTCGCTGGCGACCTTCGTGGAGGCCTATCGGGCGGCGGCCGGCGTCCATTCGGGCCCCTGATCTCGTGTAGCCCCGGCTCCTGGGCTGTTGGGACCCCGCCATCGCAGAGTGGCGTCCGGGTGTCCGGGTGTCCGGCGGCGATTGGACCGCAAATACTTGGACGTCCTACCATTGAGGCGAGTATGTCGAGTCCGATCCTGAACAAACACGGGAGACTCGGGCTGAGGTGGTGTGGCCGAGCTCGCGAGTGACAGCACCACCTCGGACCGGGTCTCGATGAGTGGAGATCCCATGTCCGAGGCACCCGAGCTGCACGTCCCGGAGAACCCGGTGCGCATCATCACGGCGTCCAGCCTGTTCGACGGGCACGACGCGTCGATCAACATCATGCGGCGCATCATGCAGAGCCAGGGCGCGGAGGTGGTTCACCTCGGTCACAACCGCAGCGTCCAGGAGGTCGTCGACGCGGCGATCGAGGAGGACGCACAGGGCATCGCGGTCAGTTCCTACCAGGGCGGCCACGTCGAATACTTCGAATACCTGGTGCAGCTGCTGCGCGACGCCGGAGCCGACCACATCCGCGTCGTCGGCGGTGGCGGCGGTGTCATCGTGCCGGAGGAGATCGACCGGCTGCGCGCATCGGGCGTGACGATCTTCAGCCCACAGGACGGCCAGCGGCTCGGCCTGGTCGGCATGATCAACCAGGTCATCAAGGACTGCGACTTCAATGTGTATGACGTCTCCCGTCCCGACGCGCAGGCGGTGATCTCCGGGGATCGCGCGGCCGTCGCGCGCACCATCAGCGGCGCCGAGCAGGGCGCGCTCGGTGCGGGTCTGCTGGACCAGTTGCGGTCCGCCGCCGAGGACCGCCGGACCCCGGTCCTGGGCATCACCGGCACCGGCGGCTCGGGCAAGTCCAGTCTGACCGATGAGTTGGTGCGCCGCTTCCGGATGGACCAGCAGGACAAGCTGCGCGTGGCGTGCGTCGCGATCGACCCGACGCGCCGCCGTGGTGGCGGCGCGTTGCTCGGTGACCGGATCCGGATGAACTCCCTGGACGGCGAGCGCATCTTCTTCCGGTCGCTGGCCACCCGCGGGGGTCGGGAGGTCCCCGAGGAACTCGCCGAGGTGCTGACGGTGCTGCGCGCCGCGGCATACGACCTGGTGATCGTGGAGACACCCGGCATCGGCCAGGGCGATGCCGCGATCATCGACTTCGCGGACGTCAACCTCTACGTGATGACGCCCGAGTTCGGCGCGCAGAGCCAGCTGGAGAAGATCGACATGCTCGACTTCGCCGACGTGGTCGCGATCAACAAGTTCGAGCGCCGTGGGGCGATGGACGCGCTGCGCGACGTCGGCCGCCAGATGGTCCGCAACCGCGAGGCGTTCGGCAAGAAACCCGAGGACATGCCGGTCTTCGGCACCTCCGCCGCCACGTTCAACGACGACGGCGTCACCGCTCTCTATCAGGAGCTGGTCGCCGAGCTCGGCGCGAAGGGCCTGGAGCTGCCCGCGGGGACGCTCGAGCCGGTGTCGGTGCGGCACTCCTCGGTGCTGCGGCAAGTGGTGCCGCCGCAGCGGGTCCGCTACCTGGCCGAGATCAGCGAGACGGTGCGTGGCTATCACGCCGACACGCGCCGGTATGCCGACGCGGCGCGCCGGGTGCAGCATCTGACGACGGCCCGGGATGCGCTGGCGGACAAGGCTCCCGGAGCGCTCAATGTCCTGATCGACGAGGCCGGCGAGGTGCTGCCCGGCTCGGTGAGCCGGCTACTCACCGACTGGCCGAAGGTCGTGGAGTCCTACAGCGGCGACGAGCAGGTCGTGACCATCCGCGACAAGGAGATCCACACGACGCTTGCGCGGGAGTCGTTGTCCGGAAACAAGATCCGCCGGGTCGCCTTGCCGAGGTACCAGGACGACGGTGAGCTGCTGTCGTTCCTCCGCCGGGAGAACCTGCCGGGCCACTTCCCTTACACAGCAGGGGTTTTCCCGTTCAAGCGGGACAACGAGGACCCGGCCCGGATGTTCGCCGGCGAGGGCGACCCGTTCCGCACCAACCGCCGCTTCAAGCTGCTGTCAGAAGGGCAGCCGGCGACCCGCCTGTCGACGGCGTTCGACTCGGTGACCCTCTACGGCCGGGACCCGGATCTGCGTCCGGACATCTACGGAAAGGTCGGTACCTCAGGCGTTTCCATCGCGACGCTGGACGACATGAAGGTCCTCTACGACGGCTTCGACCTCACCTCGCCGTCGACCAGCGTGTCGATGACGATCAACGGACCGGCGCCGACCATCCTGGCGTTCTTCCTCAATACGGTGATCGATCAGGAGCAGGCGAAGTTCTCCGAGCGTGAGGGGCGCGAGCCGAATGCCGAGGAGACGCAACAGGTTCGGGCGCGGGCGCTCGCGACGGTGCGTGGCACGGTGCAGGCGGACATCCTCAAGGAGGACCAGGGCCAGAACACCTGCTTGTTCTCCACCGAGTTCTCCCTGCGGATGAGGGCCGATATCCAGGAGTGGTTCATCGCCAACCAGGTCCGCAACTTCTACTCGGTGTCCATCAGCGGCTACCACATCGCCGAAGCCGGCGCGAATCCGTTGAGCCAGCTGGCGTTCACGCTCGCCAACGGGTTCACCTACGTGGAGGCCTACCTGGCGCGCGGCATGGACATCGACGATTTCGCGCCGAACCTGTCGTTCTTCTTCTCCAACGGCATGGACCCCGAATACTCGGTCATCGGCCGGGTGGCGCGACGCATCTGGGCGGTCGCGATGAAGGAGAAGTACGGCGCCAACGCGCGCAGCCAGAAGTTGAAGTACCACGTGCAGACGTCCGGCCGTTCGCTGCACGCGCAGGAGATGAACTTCAACGACATACGCACGACGCTGCAGGCGCTCATCGCGATCTACGACAACGCCAACTCACTGCACACCAATGCGTATGACGAGGCAGTGACCACGCCGTCGGAGGAGTCGGTGCGCCGGGCGCTCGCCATCCAGCTGATCATCAACCGCGAGTGGGGGTTGGCGATGAACGAGAACCCGCTGCAGGGTTCGTTCATCATCGACGAGCTGACCGATCTGGTCGAGGAGGCCGTGCTCGCGGAGTTCGACCGGATCGCCGAGCGCGGCGGGGTCCTGGGTGCGATGGAGACCGGTTACCAGCGCGGCAAGATCCAGGACGAGTCGATGGTCTACGAGCACCGCAAGCACGACGGCTCGCTGCCCATCGTCGGGGTCAACACCTTCCGCAACCCGCACGAGGACCAGCAGCGGCAGAAGGTCGAGCTCGCGCGAGCCTCCGAGCAGGAGAAGGAGTCGCAGCTGTCCCGCGTCGGTGCCTTCCAACAGGAGCACCGCGACGAGGCGCAGGTCGCGCTGGCCCGGTTGCGCGAGGCGGCGACCAAGGGCGAGAACGTCTTCGCGGTGCTGATGGACGCGGCCCGGGTGTGCTCGCTCGGTCAGGTCACCGAGGCGTTCTTCGAGGTGGGTGGGCAATACCGCCGCAACGTCTGACCCGCCTCACCGAGCGGACACAATCGACACCGAGCGGACACGAAATACGGCCCTGAGTGGGCCGTATTTTGTGTCCGCTCGGTTGTTTTGTGTCCGCTCGGTCAGTGGGTGCCGAGGCGGGTTTTGGGTCCGCTCGGTCAGGGGGTGGCGAGGGCTTGCTCGAGGTCGGCGCGCAGGTCTTCGACGTCCTCCAGCCCGATCGACAGGCGTACGACACCGGCGTCCGGGCGGGCGTCGGGCGGGACCGGACGGTGGGTCAGCGACGCCGGGTGCGAGATCAGCGAGGTGACCCCGCCGAGGGACACGGCGTGCTCGAAGAGCCGGACCGATCCGACCAGCTGGGCCGCGGCGGCATACCCACCGGCGAGGCGCAGTGCGAACATCGCACCCGGACCGCGCAGCTGACGGCCGACCAGGCCGCGTGGGTCGCACTCCGGCAGGCCGGGGTAGAGCACCTGCTCGATGGCCGGGTGGTCGCTCGCCCAGCTGACCAGCTTGTCGGCGGAGGCCTGGCCGGCGCGCACCCGCAGCGGCAGGGTCGCCAGGCCGCGGTGCAGCAGATAGCCGCCCAGCGGGTGCAGCAAGCTTCCGGTGATCGCGCGTACCCGACGCAACGCCTGGGCCCACCCGGTGCTCGTCGCCACCACGCCGGCGATCGCATCACCATGGCCACCGATGAATTTCGTCGCGCTGTGCAGCACCAGCGCTGCACCGAACTGTGCCGGGTTCTGCAGGACCGGGGTCGCGAAGGTGTTGTCGACCACGACGGGTGCCGTGCCGGCGGCCGCGGTGATCGCCGCGATGTCGACCAGTTGCAGCGTCGGGTTGGCCGGGGTCTCGACCACCACCAGGCAGGTGTCCGGACGGATCGCGTCGGCGACCTCTTCCGGTGTGCAGTACGTGGTGTCGATGTCCAGCAGCGGTGAGCCGAGCAGGTGATCCGTGCCGCCGTACAGCGGGCGTACGGCGACGACGTGCCGCCCCTGGTGCTCGCTCTTGGCCGTCAGTATGACGGCGGTCATCGCCGCCATGCCGGAGGAGAAGGCGACCGTTTCGTCCGTGCCCTCCAACGCCGCCAGGCCCTCCTCGAAGCGGGCGACGGTCGGGTTCCACAGCCGCGCGTAGACGTTGCCGCCTTCCGGCACCGGCCGGCCGCCGGCGGCCATCGTCTCGTAGGACAGGCCGCTGGCATCGAGATCGGGCACCGGGTTGGTCGTCGACAGGTCGATCGGTGGAACATGCACGCCGTCTGCGGCCAGACCGGCGCGGCCGGCGTGCGTGGCGATCGAATCGAACTGCAGGGGCGGTGTCGTCATACCCCGGACCGTAGGAGGGATCCGCGCAAATTCCGCCTCCCGATGCAGATCCTGCGCCAGAATGCGTCAGATGGGACGGAATCCGATGACAGGACCGCCGCGATGACCGCGCCGTCGAAGAATCCTCCGCCGGGGCTGGACGGTGTCGACCTGGCCATCCTGGCCGAGCTCGCCGGCAACGCGCGCATCACCGGCGCGGCGCTCGCCAAGCGCGCCGGCATCGCGGAGTCGACGTGTGCCAAGCGGGTTCAGCTGTTGCGCGAGCGGGGAGTCATCACGGGGTTCACCACCCAGATGGATCTGGCCGCGCTCGGTCACCCCATCCAGGCCGTCATCGCGGTGCGGCTGACCAGCCACAACCGCGACCACGTGCTGCGGTTCCACGACACGCTCACCGCCATACCGGGTGTGCTGACGGTGTTCCACGTCGCCGGCGAGAACGACTACCTGCTGCACGTCGCGGTGCGAGGGCCGGAGCAGTTGCGCGACCTGGTGCTCGAGCACATCAACGTGCACCCGGGTGTGCGGCACACCGAGACGCAACTGGTGTTCAGTGTGATGCCCGGTGCTGGAGTCTTTGCTTAGCAGAGCTGCCGCCGAGCCTCGATGAGGGAGGGGCCGTACCAGGTGATGAGGCGGCCGCTGACCAGTCGTGTAGGGGTGCGGAACACCACGGGCCCGTCGTCCGCGGTGAACACCTACGGCTCGTCCGGCAGGAGTATGACGTCCGCCCCGGCGGCGTCGATGTCCGCGACCTCGGTGCGCGGGTACCGACCGGCGGCATCGGCATACACATTGTCGAAACCCGCGCGCCGCAACAGATCCCCGGTGAAGGTGCGCGCGCCGACCACCATCCACGGGTCGCGCCAGATCGGCACGGCGACCCGTGCGCGGACCGGTGGCAGGTCGCCGGACCACAGTCGCCGTGCCTCGTGCAGCCATGGCGGGCGTGGCCAGTGCAGCACGTCGTCATACAACTCGTCATACGCCGCGAACGCCTCCGGTACGGTTTCGATCTGGCTCACCCAGACGGTGACGCCGGAGTCCCGTAGCCGCCGCACGTCCAGCTCGCGGTTCTCCTCCTTGTTCGCGACCACGACGTCCGGCCGCAACGACCGGATGGTGTCCAGGTGCGGGTTCTTCGTCCCGCGGACACGGGTGACATCCAGGTCGGCCGGATGGGTGCACCAGTCCGTCGCACCGACCAGCGACTCCGGCCGGGAAGCGGCCAGCGCCTCGGTGATCGACGGCACCAGCGACACGACACGACGAGCAGACATCGGCACGATCCTTTCATCGCAGGAGTCGTCGCCCGGGAACCGACCCCGGTGCCATGATGACGACATGGACTCGACGGCGACCACGGCATACCGTGCGGCACGGGACTTCCTGCTGCAGCACCACGACGACTACGTGGAGGCAACCCGCGGCTTCCGGTGGCCGGAGCTGGGCGACCAGTTCTGTTGGGCAGTCGACTGGTTCGACGCCATCGCGGTCGACAACGACCGGCCGGCGCTGGTCATCACCGAGCAGGACGGCTCACGCACGAGCCGCAGCTTCCAGGAGATGTCCCGGCGTTCGGATCAGGTCGCGACCTGGCTGCGCACGCTCGGGGTCGGCAAGGGCGACTCGGTCATCATCATGCTGAACAACCAGGTCGAGCTGTGGGAGACGATGCTCGGCGTGATGAAGCTGGGTGCCGTGGTCGTGCCCACCACGACGGCGGCCGGACCCGCCGACCTGACCGACCGGGTCGAACGGACGGCGGCTCGCGGGGTCGTGTGCAATCCCGTCGACACCGCCAAGTTCGACGAGGTGCCGGGGGACTATCTGCGGATCAGCGTCGGCGAGGCGGATGGTTGGCGCGACTTCGCCGGGGCGTTCACCGCCGAGTGGCAACCGGCCCCGCATCCCGGCACCGCCCCGCAGGACCGGCTGCTGCTCTACTTCACCTCCGGCACGACATCCAAGCCGAAGCTCGTGGAGCACACCCAGGTTTCCTACCCGGTCGGGCACCTGTCGACGATGTACTGGATCGGTCTGCGCCCCGGCGACATACACCTGAACGTCTCGTCACCCGGCTGGGCCAAGCACGCCTGGTCCAACTTCTTCGCGCCGTGGATCGGCGAGGCCACGATCTTCCTCTACAACTACACGCGTTTCGACGCTGCCGCGATGCTGGATCAGCTGCGCACCGAGGGCGTCACCAGCTTCTGCGCACCGCCGACCGTATGGCGCATGCTGATCAACACCGAACTGGGCGCGAAGCCGGACGCACTGCGCGAAGTCGTCGGCGCCGGAGAACCGTTGAACCCGGAGGTGATCCGGCAGATCGAGCGATCCTGGGGCCTGACCATCCGGGACGGTTACGGGCAGACCGAGACCAGTGTGCAGATCGCGAACACGCCTGGTTCGCAGGTGAAGCCGGGCTCGATTGGCCGCCCGTTGCCCGGTGTCCCGTCCGGCCTGGCCGACCCGGTCACCGGCGAGCTGTTGCCGGCCGAGGCCGACGAAGGCGAGATCTGTCTCGACCTCGGCCGGCGTCCCGTCGGCCTGATGACCGGGTATGTCGCAGATCCCGAGCGTAACGACGCCGTCATGGCGCACGGCGTCTACCACACCGGCGACGTCGCCTCCCGCGACAGCGACGGTTACTACACCTACATCGGCCGCACCGACGACGTGTTCAAGGCGTCCGACTACAAGATCAGCCCGTTCGAGCTGGAGTCGGTGCTCATCGAGCACCCGGCCGTGGCGGAGGCCGCGATCGTGCCCGCGCCGGACCCGGTGCGACTGGCCGTGCCGAAGGCCTACATCGCGCTCGCGCCCGGCCACGAGCCCACGGAGCAGACGGCGTTCGAGATCCTCCAGTACGCGAGGGAGCACCTGGCGCCATACCAACGGGTGCGGCGGGTGGAGTTCTACGAGCTGCCGAAGACGATCTCGGGCAAGATCCGCCGGGTCGAACTGCGCGGCCGCGAGGAGCAGATCGCCGGCGAGCGTCCGGTGCCCGAATGGCGCGACGACGACTTCCCGGAGTTGAAGGGCTAGCGCAGCACGACGGTGCGTAGTCCCTGCACGAACACCCGGCCCTCGCAGTGCCAACGCACCGCGTTGGACAGTGCTTTGCACTCGGTGTCCCTGCCCGCGGCGACCAGGTCGGCCGGCGTGTAGGCGTGGTCGACCTCCTGCACCTGCTGGGAGATGATCGGGCCCTCGTCGAGGTCGCCGGTGACGTAATGCGCAGTCGCGCCAACGGTTTTCACGCCTCGCTCGTACGCCTGGTGGTACGGCTTGGCGCCCTTGAAACTCGGCAGGAACGAGTGATGGATGTTGATCGCCCGGCCACTCAACGTGCGTGCGAGGTCGTCGGACAGGATCTGCATGTAACGCGCGAGCACGACCAGGTCCACGTCCAGCTCGTCGACCAGCTGCAGCAGGCGAGCCTCCGCCTCCGGCTTGGTGTCGCGGGTCACCGGCACGTGGTGGAAGGGCACACGATGCCAGCGCACGAGGTCCTCGTGGTCGGGGTGGTTGGAGACGACCGCGACGATCTCGATCGGCAGGTCGTCGACGTGCGCCCGGAAGAGCAGGTCGTTGAGGCAGTGCGCGAATTTGGACACCATGACCAGCACCCGCTGCTTGTCACCGGCCCGGCGCAGTCCCGCGGTGAGCTGCCACTCCTGCCGCAGGCCGTCCAGTGAGCGTTCCAGCGCCTCGATGCCGGGGTCCGCGTCGTCGGGCACCACGAAGTCGACCCGGCACACGTAGCGACCGGCCAACTGGTCGTCGAACTGCTTGATCTCCCGGATGTCGGCCCGGTGGTCGACGAGGAAACCGGTGACCGCGTGCAGCAGCCCCGGGCGTTCGGCACCGTCGAGGGTCAGCACGTAGCGGTGTGCACCGTTGTCTGGGCTCATGCCGAATCTCCTTGTCCTGCGAGCACTGTCCGTACGAGAAATATCCCTGCGAGCAACGTCCCTGCGCGCAGCTTCACTCAGCACTCAACCACGTTGACCGCCAGCCCTCCGCGGCTGGTCTCCTTGTACTTGCTCTTCATGTCCCGGCCCGTCTGCCGCATGGTCCGTATGGCGGCATCCAAGCCCACCCGGTGGTCCCCGTCGCCCTGCATCGCCAGCCGGGCGGCGTTGATCGCCTTCACCGAGGCGATGGCATTGCGCTCGATGCACGGCACCTGCACCAGGCCACCGACCGGGTCGCAGGTGAGCCCGAGATTGTGCTCGATGCCGATCTCTGCGGCGTTCTCCACCTGAACCGGCGCACCGCCGAGAACGGCGCACAATCCGGCCGCGGCCATCGAGCAGGCGGACCCCACCTCGCCCTGGCAGCCGACCTCCGCCCCGGAGATCGAGGCGCCCTCCTTGAAGAGGATGCCGATGGCCGCGGCCGTGAGCAGGAAGTCGACGACGGCTGCCTCGTCGGCGCCGTCGACGAACCGGGTGAAATAGTGCAGCACCGCGGGCACGATGCCCGCGGCACCGTTGGTCGGTGCCGTGACCACGCGGCCACCGGAGGCATTCTCCTCGTTGACCGCCAGCGCGTAGAGGTTCACCCACTCCATCGCCCACAACGGATCGCTCATCGTGCCGGTGCGGGCACGCTCGGCCGCCTCGTGAGCGCGCAGTTTCCGGCGCAGTTCCGGCGCCCGGCGCCGCACCTGCAGCCGACCGGGCAGGAACTTCTCGTCCCGGGTGCAGCCGTTCTCCACGCACTCCTGCATCACCGCCCAGATGCGTAGCAGCTGCGCGCGCGTCTCCGCCTCGGGCCGGAATGCCGCCTCGTTGGCAAGCATCACCTCGGCGATCGAGCCGCCGGTGCGTGTGCATTGCGCGAGCAGCTCCTCGGCGGTGGCGAAGGGATGTGGCACCGCCACCTCGTCCGCGCCGAGCCGTTCGCCGTCGTCCTTGTCGACGACGAAACCGCCTCCGACCGAATAGCTCTCGGTCTCGGCCAGCGCAGCGCCCGAGGCGTCATACGCGATGAAGCGCAGGCCGTTCGGATGGCGGGGGAGCGGCTTGCGGTGGAACTCCACGTTCACGTCGGGGTCGAACTCGATCGGGTGCGCGCCGTCGAGCATCAGCCGCCTTCGGTCGCAGATCTCGTCGAACTGCTCGAACGCCGCTGTCACATCGATGGTCTCGGGGTCAGCACCGGTCAGCCCGAGCACCACGGCCCGGTCGGTGCCGTGCCCGACACCGGTGGCGGCCAGCGAACCGTGCAGCTGCACCGTCACCCGCTGCACCTGCCGGAGCGAGGACTGCCGTCGCAGCCCGGCGACGAACCGGGCTGCGGCACGCATCGGGCCGACCGTGTGGGACGACGACGGCCCGATGCCGATGGAGAACAGGTCGAGTGCCGAGAGCGCCATCAGTGGTACTCGCGCATGCCGTCCAGCAGCCACCGCGCGGTGTATGACGCGAACGACGATCGGGGCATGATCCGCCAGACGTCGGCAGCGACCCGCCACAGGATGACGTTCACCGTCCCGAGCAGAGTGACCAGCGCGGATCCGGCCGGGAAGGTGATCGGGTCCAGGTCCAGCCGGCAGGATTTGTCGAGCACCTGCTGCGCGCGAGCCCCGCGCAGTTCCAGCGTTGTGCGGTTGGCCGACAGGTCGACCACCTGACCGGGCAACGCGCCGAGTGCGGCACTCAACCGGTCCACGATGCGGGCCGGATCCTCACCGCCGTTGGCCTCGTCCGGTGCCACGAGTAGGAATTCGTCCGGGCCCAGCCACAGCAGTTGGCGGTCGCCGCCGAGTTCGGTGACGTCACCGACACCGTGCGGCAGCGGTCCGGCCAGGACCGCCTCCAGGGCCGCAGCCGAGGCGCTGCCCGGTTCGGCGCGCAACCCGACCTGGGCCAGGAACGGGATCTCGCGGAGGGCGACCTGTGGACTGCTGCCCGCGGCCAGTTCCTTCGCCATCCGCTGCAGGGGACTACGGCGGCGCTCCAACACTGCACTGCGCTCAACCATCGCGACGTGCTCCTTCCTTGTCGTAGACGACTGCTTCGGCGATCTGCACCGGGTGGAACCTGCCCTCGAACGAGGCCATCACCTGCTCACCGATCCGCGATCGGCCGTCCCGCACCAACGCCAACGCGAAGGTGCGATCCAGCGCCTCACTGCGGTAGCTGGAGGTGACATGGCCGATCATGGGGATCGGTTCGGCCGCGAAGCCGTCGATCGGCTCGGCTGGCGCGTCGGCCTCCGTCACCAGCTGGCTGCCCTCGGGCAGCCGTAGCTCACGGTCCAGCGGCAGCACGCTGACCAGCTGCTTGCGGCCCGCCTCGACGTGGCCGGCACGCGCGTAGGACCGCATCCCGATGAAGTCCTTCTTCTTCTTGGCCACCACCCAGTCCATCCCGAGATCCTGGGGCGTGACCGTCCCGTCGGTGTCCTGCCCCACGATGGGGAAGGCCTTCTCCGCGCGCAGCACGTGCATCGTCTCGGTGCCGTACGGCGTGATGCCGAACGGCGCACCGGCGTGCGTGATGTCGTCCCACACCGCCTCGCCGTACCAGCCACTGACGTTCACCTCGAAGGCCAGTTCGCCGGAGAACGTCACGCGGGCGATCCGAGCGGGTATGCCGCTGGCCAGCACCGTGTCGTGGAAGGCCATGAACTCGAAGCCCTCCTTCGAGACGTCCAGGTCCGGCGCGATCGCGTGGATGACGTCCCGCGAGCGCGGACCGGCCACGACCGTGGTGGACCACTGCTCGGTCACCGAGGTGCAGCAGACGTCCAGTTCGGGCCATTCAGTCTGGTGCCACTCCTCGAGCCAGTCGAGCACCCCGGCCGCCCCGCCGGTGGTGGTGGTCATCAGGTAGCGGTCCTCCGCCAACCGGAACGAGACCCCGTCGTCGAACACCATGCCGTCCGGCCGGCACATCACGCCGTACCGCTGCTTGCCGACCGGGAGCTTGGCGAACGCGTTGGTGTAGATGCGGTTGAGGAAGGTCGGCGCATCCGTGCCGCGGATCTCGATCTTGCCCAGCGTCGATCCGTCCATGTAGGCGACACCGGTTCGCGCTGCACGGCATTCACGGGCCACGGCCGCGTCCATGTCCTCACCCTCCTGCGGGTAGAACCACGGACGCTTCCACTGGCCGACATCCTCGAACCGGGCTCCGCGGGCGACGTGCCGGGCCTGTGCCGGGGTCACCCGGGCCGGGTCGTAGAGCTCGCCACGGGCCCGCCCGGCCAGCGCCGCGAAGGCGACCGGAGTGAACGGCGCGCGGAAGGTCGTCGTGCCGATCGCGCCCGGCGAGGGTGCCGGGATGGCTGTGCCGCTGATGCCTTCGGCGCTGTCTTGTCCAGGCTGCCCGGCGGGCACGGACGCCATGTCGTGCTCGCCGAGCAACTGGCTGAGCAGGCCGATGGTCAGCACTCCGCCGATCTTGCCCTGGTCCAGGCCGGTGCTGATCGAGGTGTAGCGCTTCACGTGCTCGACCGAACGCATCCCGGCGTGCACCGCGCGGACCACTCCGGCCGCCGTCTCGTCCCGCTGCAGGTCGACGAAGTGGTTGTCGAATTCGCCGGTGGGAGAAGCGATCACCCACAACGCGTCGGTGCTTCCGGAGCGGCTGCGGCGATCCTCGATGGTGGTCGGCACGGCGTTGCCGGCACCGGCGGCGTGGCCCTCGGCGACCGCGCCGTCGGTCCAGTACGTGCCGGTCACCGATCCGGCCAGCTCCTGGTCACGCACGGTGCCGGACGGCACGAAGCCGAGCAGTGCGTCGTCCCAGTGCAGCGCACCTTGACGCTGCGAATGCAGGTTGACGTTGGCCGACCATCCGCCGGACACGGCGAGCAGGTCGCACGGAAGCTGTTCGGTCTGCTGCGGATCGACGCCGGCAGGCGCGATCCGGACACCGACGAGTTCATCGGAGCCGACGGCTTCGACCACGACGCTGCCGTGGCGGACGTCGACGGCTGCCGGGTCGGCGACACCGGCCGCCCGCCGGCTGTCGACCAGAGTGACCGTCGCACCTGCCGCGGTTAGGTCAGCCGCCACCTCGTATGCCGAGTCGTTGGTGGTGAAGACGACGATCCGGTCGCCGGCCAGGACGCCGTAGCGCCCGAGGTAGTTCTGCGCCGCAGACGCGAGCATGACACCCGGGAGATCGTTGCCCGCGAACACCAGGGTGCGCTCGAAGGCGCCGGTGGCCAGCACGACCCGGCCGGCATTGACGTGCCACACCCGCTGCCGGGAGACACCGTCCTGTCGAGGGGCGTCCACGCGCTTCTCCAGGGCGATCAGGTAGTTGCTGTCGTAGCTGCCGAAAACGCTGGTGCGGGTGAGGATCCGGCAGTTGTCCGACCGCTCCAGCTCGTCCTGCACGTCGGTGATCCAGGCACCGGCGGGCACGCCTTCGACGATCTCGTGCGGGCGGCCGAGCAGGCTGCCGCCGAGCGCGAAGTCCTGCTCGAAGAGGGTGACGCGCACGCCGGTCGCGGCGGCCGCGCGGGCCGCTGCCAATCCTGCCGGTCCGGCGCCGATCACGGCGACGTCGGTGTGCACGTGCATGTGGTCGTACTCGGCCGGATCGACGGACTGGTCGAGGGTGCCGATGCCGTCCTCCCAGCTCAGCTGCAGTCCTTCGGTCAGCTCGGTGGTGGTGGCCGGCTGCATCGATTCGCCGTACTCGCCGCCGATGCGCACGAAGGCGTTCGGTTCCTCGACACCGCTGGTCAGGACACCTCGCGGCCGACCGCGATAGATCGAATCGCCCACCCGGACAGCGCCGTTGGCCAGCGCAGCCGATGCGACGGTGTCACCGGCGAAGCCTTCCAACGGGCGGCCGTCGATCGTGAAGCGGCGTGTGGCGGCGCGGTCGACGACGCCGCCGGCCTCGAGACGGTGTGCGCTCATGAGCGGGCTCCTTGCGTGCTGGTCGCGTCGGCGGGCGCGGCGCCGAGGTAGGTGGCGGTGATGTCGTAGGTGCGGGTGTCACGGACGGCGTTGAACCACTTGCGGCAGCCGGCGCTGTGCACCCACCGCTCGCGGAACGCACCCTTGGGGTTGTCCCGGTAGAAGAGGTATTGCGCCCACTGCTCGTCGGTCAGCGCGTGCGGGTCCTCCGGGTAGGGGATGTGCGCCTGTCCGCCGTAGCCGAACTCGCCCTCCGGGCGGACGCCGCAATGGGGGCATTCGATCATCAACATCTGAAGGTGTCCTCTCGGTGGTCAGTGGGCGACGGCGGCCGCGCCGTGCTCGTCGATCAGCTCGCCGGTGACGAAGCGCTCGAGCGAGTAGGGACGGTTGAGCTCGTGTGGCTGGTTGTGGGCGATGGTGTGCGCGAAGGCGAAACCTGCGCCAGGCACGGCCTTGAAACCGCCGGTGCCCCAACCGCAATCGACATACATGCCCTCGACGGGCGTGAGCCCCATGATCGGCGACGCATCCAGCGTGACGTCGACGATGCCGCCCCAAGTGCGCAGCAGGTGCGCTCGGGAGAAGGCCGGGAAGAGTTCGACCGCCGCCGACATCTGATGCTCGATGACGTGGAACGACCCGCGTTGGCCGTAGCCGTTGTAGGAATCGACGCCGGCGCCCATCACCAGCTCGCCCTTGTGCGCCTGCGAGACGTAGACGTGCACGTGGTTGGACATCACCACGGTCGGGTGGATCATCTCGTGCAACTCGGAGACCAGGGCCTGCAAGGGGTGCGACTGGATCGGCACCCGGAAGCCGGCCAGTTCGGTCAGCGTGGAGGTGTGGCCGGCGGCGGCCAGGGCGACGCGTCCGGCCTTGATGTTGCCCCGGCTGGTCCGCACGCCGACGACGCGATCACCGTCCATGTCGAAGCCGGTCACCTCACAGTTCTGGATCAGATCGACACCGAGTTCGCTGGCGCGCCGGGCGTAACCCCAGGCGACCCAGTCGTGCTTGGCGATGCCGGCACGCGGCTGATAGGTCGCCCCCATCACCGGGTAGCGGATGTCCTGACCGATGTTGATGATCGGGCAGATCTCCTTGACCTGCTCCGGGGTGACGAACTCCGCGTCCACCCCGTTGAGCCGGTTCGCCTCCACCCGGCGCACCGAGTCGCGCACGTCCTGCAGCGTGTGGGCGAGGTTCAGCACGCCGCGTTGGGAGAAGAAGATGTCGTAGCCGAGCTCGTCCTCCAGCCCCTCCCAGAGCTTGAGCGACTTCTCGTAGATCGCGGCCGACTCGTCCCACAGGTAGTTGCTGCGGATGATGGTGGTGTTCCGAGCCATGTTGCCGCCGGCAAGCCAACCACGTTCCAGCACGGCCACATTGGTGATGCCGTGCACCTTGGCGAGGTAGTAGGCGGTCGCCAGCCCGTGCCCGCCGCCGCCGACGATGACGACGTCGTAGGAGTCACGGGGGTCCGGGTTGCGCCACAGGAAGGACGGATGCGGCGGCAGTGCGCGCTGGTCTGATGAGGTGGTCATTCAGCCCTCCAGGTCGGGGTAGAGCGGGAAGCGAGCGGTGAGCGCGGCGACGCGCGAGCGCAGGTCGTCCGCGACGGCGTCGATGTCGTCGGCGATGAGGGTGGCGGCGATGATGTCGGCGACCTCGGTGAACTCTGCGTCGCCGAAACCGCGGGTCGCCAGCGCCGGGGTGCCGATGCGCAGCCCGGAGGTGACCATCGGAGGTCGAGGATCGTCGGGAACGGCGTTGCGGTTGACGGTGATCCCGATGCTGTGCAGCCGGTCCTCTGCCTGCTTGCCGTCCAGCTCCGCATCGCGCAGGTCCACCAGCACGAGGTGCACGTCGGTCCCGCCGGAGAGCACGCGTATGCCGCGCTGCGCAGCGTCCTGCTGCAGGAGTCGCTCGGCGAGCAGTCGAGCACCGGACAGGGTGCGGCGTTGCCGGTCGGCGAAGTCCGCCGAGGCGGCCGCACGGAAGGCGACGGCCTTGGCCGCGATCACATGCTCCAGCGGGCCGCCCTGCATGCCCGGGAAGACGGCGGAGTTGATCTTCTTGGCGAGCGCTGCGTCGTTGGTCAGGACGATCCCACCGCGCGGGCCGCCGAGGGTCTTGTGCGTGGTGCTGGTGGTGACGTCGGCGAAGGGCACCGGGTTGGGGTGCAGGCCGGCGGCGACCAGACCGGCGAAGTGCGCCATGTCGACCATCAACAGCGCGCCGACCTCGTCGGCGATCGCGCGGAAGGCCGCGAAGTCGAGGGTCCTGGGGTATGCCGACCAGCCGGCGACGATCAGCTTCGGCCGGTGCTCGCGCGCCAGCCGCGCGACCTCGTCCATGTCGATCCGGCCGTCCTCGCCGACGTGGTAGGCGGCGACGTCGAACATCTTGCCGCTGTAGTTGATCCGCATGCCGTGCGTGAGGTGGCCGCCGTGCGCCAGGTCGAGGCCGAGGATGGTGTCACCCGGCTGCAGCAGTGCGAAGTAGACCGCGGTGTTGGCCTGGGCCCCCGAGTGTGGCTGGACGTTGGCGTATGCCGCACCGAACAGGGCCTTGACCCGGTCGATCGCCAGACTCTCGATCACGTCCACGTGCTCGCAGCCGCCGTAGTACCGCCGGCCGGGATAGCCCTCGGCGGACTTGTTGGTCAGCACGCTGCCCTGCGCCTGCAGCGCGGCGACCGGCGCGAAGTTCTCCGACGCGATCATCTCCAGCGTGTCCTGCTGGCGGTGCAGTTCCTGCGCGATGGCGGCAGCGACCTCCGGATCTGCCTGTGCCAACGGCGAGTTGAAGCCGCCTTGCGCCATACCGGGTTCTGCTGCGTCCGGCAGGACGGTGCTTGCTGTGGTCACGACGCTTCCTTCCGCGAGTGAAATCGACAACTGATATATCAGTTGTCGGGTAAGCTAGGCCCGCACTCCTCACCTGTCAACCCCTGGAGGTGCGTCATGATGCGGACCGTGCCCAACCACACGCGGACCAACGGATCGTTGACCGAGGCTGCCTACCGGGCGCTCAAGGAGCGCCTGGTGTTGCTCGACATCGAGCCGGGGGATCCGCTGAGCGAACACGCGCTGGCCGCGGAGCTGGCGGTCGGTCGCACGCCGTTGCGCGAGGCGCTCAAGCGCCTGGAGTCCGACCACCTGGTCGTGACCTATCCCCGGCGGGGCACCTTCGCCACCCCGGTCGACATCACGGCCCTGTCGGAGATCTCCGAGATTCGCCGGGTGCTCGAGCCGCTGGCCGCCGGGCTGGGCGCGGTGCGCGCCGACGCCGTGAACCGCCGCGAGCTGGAGGAGCTGCGCGACGGGCTGCGCTCGTTGTCGTCGGAGACGTCGCCACGCGACCACATGGAGTGGGACCTGCAGGTCCACCGCGCGATCTACCGGGCGACCCACAACGCCCACTTGGAGACCGCGCTGGTGCGCTACGGCAACCTCGCCACCCGCATCTGGTCGGTCGCGGCGCCGAGACTGACCGACGTGGGTGCGCACATCGTCGAGCACATCGAACTGCTCGAGGCGGTGCGCGACGGCGGCAAGGAGCACGCCGAACGCCTGATGCTGGAGCACATGGAAGCGTTCGAAGTCAGGATCCGCACCGTCCTGTAGGGGTTCCTCTCGCGCTCCGGCGCTCCCGCCAGCAGCGAGAGGTGAGTAGTTGTCGCCTGCGCTCCTCCGGAACAACTACTAGCCACCTTTCGACGCCGGTCGCCGAAAGCTACTGCCGGGTAGCTCTTGACGGTGTCGTGGATCACATCTAGTTTCGGTGCAACCAAGTTGCGTTCAACGCAACAAGGGCGTTCTCGAGGGAAACGCCTCGGTCGGCAATAGCTCTCCGCGGCACCTGAACTCATCCACGCAGCACGAGGCGGACGGGCCGACCGGACCGGATCTCCCGATCCTGGCCACGACGCCGTCTCGGCGGCTACAGCGGACCGCTGGGTCCCGACACCCGGAATCCCTTCCCCCAGAAAGAACCGGAATGCAAACCACTGATGCATCAGCCGACGAAGGCCGGACGGCCGACGTCGAGGACGTGTTGCAGCCGATCCCCGAGTCGAAGCGGACGACCAAGGTCTCCGGTCAGTTCTGGATCTGGCTCGGCGCCAACGTCGCGCCGATCAACTGGATCCTCGGCGCCCTCGGCGTCCAACTCGGGCTGAGCCTGCGCGACACCATGATCGTGCTCGTCGTCGGCAACCTCATCGGCATGTTCGGCTTCGGCTTCTTCGTGCTGCTCGGGCAACGCTCCGGAGCCACCGGAATGTTGCTGTCCCGCGGCGCTTTCGGCCGCAAGGGCGCCTACCTGCCGGCCGCCATACAGGCGATCGTCGCCATCGGCTGGGCCGCCGTGAACACCTGGATCATCCTCGACCTGGTGATGAGTCTCTTCGGCCTGCTCGGCTGGGTGGACCCGCACGCGCACAACTATGGCGCGCGCATCGCCGTCGCGGCATTGATCATGGTCGTGCAGGTCACCATCTGCTTCCTTGGTTACCGCGCCATCGCCGCCTTCGAACGTTGGTCGATGCCACCCACCATGATCGTGCTGACCATCATGACGATCCTGGCCTGGACCAAGGTCGACGTGAACTGGGGCTACCAGGGCGCGGGCCTGCACGGAACCGCGCGCTTCGCGACGATGACCGCGATCATGACCGCCATCGGCATCGGCTGGGGTATCGGATGGTTCACCTACGCACCCGACTACTCCCGGTTCGTCAGTCGCACCGTCCCGCGCCGCCGGCTCTACCTGGCCAGCGTCTCGGGCCAGATCATCCCGGTGATCTGGCTGGGCGCGCTCGGTGCGTCACTGGCCACCACGAACCCCAAGGCCGACCCCGGCCAGTTGATCGCCGGCAGCTTCGGCACCATGGCGATCCCGATCATCCTGTTGGTGATCCACGGGCCGATCGCGACGAACATCATCAACATGTACACCTTCAGCGTCGCCAGCCAGGCCCTCGACATCAAGATCTCCCGGCGCAACCTGTCGCTGCTGGTCGGCGGGCTGTCGATGTGCGCCGTGATCGGCTTCATGTTCGCCGGGGACTTCGCCACCGTGGTCGACACCTGGCTGGTCGCGATCGCCGGCTGGGTCGCCACCTGGGGCGGCATCATGGCGGTGCACTACTTCATCTTCGAGCGCAAGCACCGCAACTACGACTACCTCTTCCGCGACCCCAAGGACACCCACCTCAAGGCGGTCAACAAGTACGCGATCATCGCCTTCTTCTGCGGGCTGTTCATGACCTGGATGTTCATGTATGGCGGCATCCCCGCCCTGCAGGGACCGGCAGCCCGCGCCCTCGGGGGCGCCGACTTCTCCTGGCTGGCCGGCACCGTCACCTCCGGCAGCATCTACTTCCTCACCGGCTACCGACGGTTCAAGAGCCGGATCCACGACGGCATCCCGCTCGGGATCCGCGGTGACATCGAGGACCACCAGGCGGTCGCAGAGCTGCAGTCCTGTGAGCAGGATGCTCTGGTCCGCGATCGGGCCGAGGAGGAGGGGGTTCCGGCGTGAGCGAACTCTTCCACCCGCCATCGGGCTTCCCGTGGCCCGAAGGCAAGAAGTTCGCCGCATCGCTGACCTTCGACGTCGACGCGGAAGCCGGTGCGCTGGCCTTCGATGCGACCTTCCACCGGCGTATGTCGCTGATGAGCCACCAGAGTTACGGGCCCACCGTGGCGGTTCCGAAGCTGCTGGCGATGCTCGAGCACCACGACATACGGGCGACGTTCTTCGTGCCCGGCTACACGGCCGACCTCTACCCGGACATGGTCAAGCAGATCGCCGACGGCGGCCACGAGATCGCGCACCACGGCTGGATGCACGAGAAGACCACCGCGCTGACCGACGCGCAGGAGGCCGAGATGCTCGACCGGGGGCTGGAGAGCCTGGACCGCGTCGGCGTCCGTCCGGTCGGCTACCGCGCGCCCTGGTGGGAGTACAACTACCGCACGACGGATCTGCTGCTGGAGCGCGGGTTCGCCTACGACTCCAGCCTGTTGGACGGTGACGTGCCCTATCGGTTCACGTCCGCCGATGGCGTCGAGCGCGATCTCGTGGAGATCCCGGTCGACTGGGCCCTGGACGACTGGGAGCAGTTCGCCTTCTACCCGGAGTGGACCGGAAGCGGACTCATCGAGTCGCCACGCAAGGCGCTGGAGATGTGGTCCGACGAGGCGACAGTGGCGGCCACGGCCGGCAACTGCTTCGTGCTGACCAACCACCCGTTCATCTCCGGGCGACCGACCAGGCTCAGTGCGCTGTCCGAACTGGTCGAGCACATCACGTCGCTCGATGGCGTGTGGTTCGCAACCCTCCAGCAGATCGCTCAGCACACCGCAAACACCTTGTCCGACATACGAATCCATCGCCGGATCGCTGATCCCGGCCCCCAGCCCGGCCAGAGCGGTGACGGACACCCGCTGGGCCACCTGCACGACAACCTCTCGACAGAAGGAGACCTCTCATGACCACCACCGCTTCCCCCGCCACCAGCGTCGCCGACCTCGAGCGCCTCAAGGTGCTGCACAATGGGTCGAAGGTGCCGCTGACCTTCAGCGACGCAGAGCTCGAGCGCCGCATCGACGGTCTGCGGTCCATCATGTCCGACCTGCAGCTCGACGCGGTCGTGCTGACGTCATACCACTCGATCAAGTACTACAGCGACTTCCTGTTCACCTACTTCGGCCGCTCCTACGCCATGGTGGTGACGGCCGACGACACCGTGACGATCACCGCCAACATCGACGCCGGTATGCCGTGGCGTCGCTCGTACGGCGAGAACATCGTCTACACCGACTGGAACCGCGACAACTACTACTACGCCATCCAGCAGGCCCTCAAGCAGCGTGGCGTGACGGCCAAGCGCGTCGGCGTCGAGGACGACCAGCTGCCGCTGATGCTGCGGCAGCGACTGGCCGCCGCGCTCGACGGCGCGCAGCTGATCGACGTGTCGCAGGCGGCGATGCGGCAGCGGATGATCAAGTCCCCGGAGGAGATCGAGGTCATCAAGCACGGTGCGCGCATCGGCGATCTCGGTGGTGAGGCCATCCGGCAGGCGATCAAGGTCGGCGTCAGTGAATACGAGGTGGCGCTGGCCGGCACCGAAGCCATGGTGCACGAGATCGCAAAGACATTCCCCAACAGCGAGATTCGCGACACCTGGGTGTGGTTCCAGTCCGGCATCAACACCGACGGCGCACACAACTGGTCGACCACCCGCAAGCTGCAGGACGGCGACATCCTGTCGCTCAACTGCTTCCCGATGACGTCCGGCTACTACACGGCGCTGGAGCGCACCCTCTTCCTCGGTGAGCCGGACGCCAGGTCGCTCGAGCTGTGGAACATCAACGTGGAGGTGCACCGGGCCGGCCTGGAGCTGATCAAGCCCGGCGCGGTCTGTAAGGACATCGCGGCGGAGCTCAACGAGATCTACGTCGGCTACGGTCTGCTGCCCAACCGCACCTTCGGCTACGGCCACTCCTTCGGTGTGCTGTCGCACTACTACGGTCGCGAGGCGGGCCTGGAGTTGCGCGAGGACATCGACACCGTGCTCGAGCCGGGCATGGTCGTGTCGATGGAGCCGATGATCACCGTGCCGGAGGGCGAGCCCGGAGCGGGCGGCTACCGCGAGCACGACATCCTTGTCGTCGGCGACGACGGCGCCGAGAACATCACCAAGTTCCCGTTCGGTCCGGAGCAGAACATCATCAGCGCCTGACGACACCCCGGACACCGGGGGACGCGCTGGTTCGGCGGAGCCGGCTCGTCCCCCGGTCGCTGCGTTCGCACGTCGTATGGCGGAGGATGCGCCACCATCGCGGGTGGCACGGAGGAGGATGACAACCATGCACCTGAACGCACTGCGCGAACGCTTCTCACGATCGGCGTTCGAGGCCGCCGTCGAGGCGGCCGAAGCGTCGCTCGCCGACGGTGGCGTGCCGATCGGGTCGGCGCTGGAGCGCGGCGGAGCACTGCTGGCCAGCGGCCACAACCAGCGGGTGCAACACGGTGACCCGACCGCGCACGGAGAGATCGACTGCCTGCGCCGGGCCGGTCGCATCGGCTCGTATGCCGGCACGATCCTGCACACCACTCTCGCGCCGTGCGCGATGTGCTCCGGCGCAATCGTGCAGTTCGGGATCACCGACGTCGTCGTGGGTGAGAACCGCACGTTCGCAGGAGAACTCGAGTGGTTGCGCAGCCGAGGGGTCACCGTCCTGGTGCTCGACGACGACCGGTGCGCCGGGCTGATGGCACAGTTCCAGCAGCGCTTCCCGCGGGTGTGGGCCGAGGACATCGGCACCCTGCCGGTCGACGATGCGAAGTAGCATCCGAGGAGACCCGCAGCGTAAGCGACCGGGAGGGGATGAGCGAGCCGATGGCCGAGCAGGTCGCCAGGACACCGCGTGTCACGTCACCCGTGGCCACTGCGATGGCCGTGCTGCGCTGCTTCAGCCCCGACCGTCCGGTGCTCGGCGTCGTCGAGATCGCCGAGCAGATCGGGCTGCACAAGTCGTCCGTCTCCCGGATGATGACCACCCTCGAGGCGGAGGACCTGGTCGAGCAGGACCCGCTGTCCAAGAAGTTCCGGCTCGGCCTCGGTCTGCTCAGTGTCGCGGGCGCGCTGCTGGCCGACCTCGACGTACGTCGTGCCGCGCTGCCGGTGCTGACGGCGTTGACCGAGCGCACCGGCGAGACCAGTTCGCTGGTGATCTGGGACGCGTCCGCGGCGGTCATCGTCGAGCAGGTGCCTTCCGCGAACCCGATCAAGCACGCTACCGAGCTGGGCACGCGTTACAGCCGGATCGAGGATGCATCGGTCCGGGTGCGCCTGGCAGCGCTGACGGACGACGAACGCGAGGAGTCCTTCGCCGCCGCGTCGATCAGCGCGGCGGCATACCGGCGACTGGCCGCGAAGGACAGCGTGCACGGCACAGCTGGCATCGCGGTGAACGACGGCGACACGACGCCGGACGAGGTGGGGGTGGCAGCCGCGGTGCACGACCACCGGGGGCGGCTGATCGCCGCGATCCTGCTTGCCGCGCCGCGCTACCGGGTTGGCCCGGAGCGACTTTCGCAGCTGTGCGATGACTGCCGGCTGGCGGCGGCCGACCTCACCCGCGCCCTGGGCGGCACTCCGGGGCAACGCAGCGCGTAGTCGTCCCTCCGGGCGTTCGAGCACGAGCGTGGAGTGACCACGACGGCGGGCCCCCGACGGGTCCGCGCGCCCGGGCGGCGAACACCCCGCCCAGTCGGTGAGATCGGTCAACTGCTGGACACCGTGCGGCCACCCTCACCGTGCTACCGTCAAGGCTCGACTGCAGTTGCAGTTCCTCGTGGTGCGGCGCCCGACTCACTGGTTGGGCGCCGAGTTTGTGAGCGGACGGTTCACTCCATTGGGGGGATGCCTCGGCGGTCAGGTGGCCACGTAAGGTGCGCGGTCATGCGAAGAAGAACAATAGATTGAGAGTTACCCCCAATGGCACAGGGAACCGTCAAGTGGTTCAACGCTGAAAAGGGCTTTGGTTTCATCGCTCAGGATGGCGGCGGTCCGGACGTTTTCGTCCACTTCACCGCGATCCAGTCTCAGGGTTACCGCAGCCTCGAAGAGGCACAGCGCGTCGAGTTCGAGATCACCCAGGGTGACAAGGGCCCGCAGGCGGCCAACGTCGTTCCGGTCTGATCGACCTCTCGAAGTAGCACCCCAGATTTAGCAACACCCATGGTCGGGCACTGGTCCGGCCAGCAGGACGCCCCGGCAGCGCAGCAGCGTTGCCGGGGCGTTCTGTGTGCGCGTCGGGCGGGGCCGGGACCCGGTCGTATGTCGACCCTGGGGAGACTTTGGTACGCCGGCAGGCCCGGCACCCGGTCCAATCTCGACCCTGGGGAGACTTTGGTACGCCGGCAGACCCGGCACCCGGTCCAATCTCGACCCTGGGGAGACTTTGGTACGCCGCCGGGGCTGGGACCCGGTCGAATGTCGACCCTGGTGAGACTTTGGTACGTGGTCGGGCTGGGACCCGGTCGTATGTCGACCCTGGGGAGACTTTGGTACGCCGCCGGGGCCGGGACCCGGTCGTATGTCGACCCTGGGGAGACTTTGGTACGCCGCCGGCGCCGCTCAGCTGTTGGCCAGGGTGGTGAGGAATTCCGCGGCAACCGGCGCGGCGGTGTCGCCGCCGCTCTTGCCCTTCGGGATGTCCTCGACCAGCACACAGAATGCCGTGTTGCCCTGCCAGCCGGTCAACCAGCCGTTGACCCCGGTCTTGCCGCCCTCGGCCCACTCCGATGTGCCGGTCTTGGCGTAGACGGGTCCGCCCGGCACGGACTTGACGGCCTTCGCCGTGCCTTGAGTGACGGTCAACCGCATGAGCTTCTGCAGCTCCTGCACGGCGCTCTGGTCCAGCGAGGTGGCCTTGTGCGAGCCGCCCGGAGCCGGTGTGGTGACCAGTGACGGCGGGATCGTCGAACCGCGCGCGACCGACCCGGACATGACCGCGATGGCGAGCGGCGAACCTTGCACCCGGCCCTGACCGAAGACCGAAACCGCTTTGTCCGTGGGCCCGTTCGCGGTCGGGACATTGCCGTCGAAGACGCCGTTGACGCCGACGCCCTTGGCCCACCCGGAGCCGAAGCCGAGCGCGTGCGCCGCCTGCTGGAGCTCGGTGTCGCTGAAGTCGGACGCCGCCTTGACGAAGGCGGTGTTGCACGACTTGGCGAAGTCCTCGCTGAACTTCGGGCTACCGGCGGTCTCGCCCTCGAAGTTGCCGATGCGATAACCGTTGACGGTCACCGACTTGGGACAGGGCACCACCGTGTCGGGATTGAAGCCGTGTGTCAGCAGCGCGTAGGTGGTGGCGATCTTCATCTGCGAGCCCGGTGCGTAGCGGCCGGTCAGCGCGCGGTCGATCCCGTATGTCGGCGAGTTGGCCACGGCACTGACTCCGCCGGTCTTGACGTTGATCGCCACGATCGCTGCGGGTTTGCCCTTCTGCGACTCCAGCGCCTTCTCGGCGGCATTCTGGACACGCGGGTCCAGCGTGACTGTGAGGTTCTTGCCATTCACGGCCTTGCTGCCGAAGAGCACCTCGGAGGTGTCCGAGCGCGGTGTGATGGTGAAGCCAGGAGTGGCGCTGAGCCTGTCGTCATACTGCGCCTGCAGTCCGGACAGTCCGGCGATGTCGCCCGCGTGGTAGCGGTTGGGATGCTTCTTGATCATCTCCGCGGTGACCGGTCCGACACTGCCGAGCAGCGGCTGGCCGAAGGTGCGCGTCTCGGCGAGTGGCTGCTTGCGGCTCTGGACCACCACGCCGGCCAAGCCCTCGACGCCGTTCTGGTAGATGATGTAGTCATCCTGCCGGTAGGTGATCACCGGGATCAGCGCCTGTGAGTGCGCCTTCTGCGCCGTGTGCAGCTTGTCGACCAGACCGGTGATGTTGAGGACGTTCTGCAACTGGCCGATCGACGCGTCGGTGCCCTTGGTCGGGTCGATCGAGATGTCGTAGACGGTTCGGTTGATCATGATCGCGCTGCCGTCGGTGCTGCGGATCTCGCCGCGGAGTCCGTGGTCCTGGTGCACCACGAACGCGTCGGACGCCTGCAGCTTCGGGTGCCACAACGACGTGGAGTTGTCGACCTTGACACCCCAGGTCTGTCCGCGCTTGGCCAGCTCGATCGGGTCGTTCCAGCTGAAGGTGCGCTTGTCGCTGAGCGTCCACGCCACGTGCAGGGTCGCGGTGGCCGTGTCGCCGTCGCGGTTGAACTTCGTCACGTCGACCTTGATCGGGCCGTCGCCCAGCGCAGCGGTCGCCGTTGCGAAATTGGCGGCCGCGCCCTGGCTGGTGGTGCCGATGTATGACGCCGCGCCGAGCTCCCGCGTGGACCAGTCGTGCGCGAACTGTGTCGCAGCGGCCCTGGCCGCAGCGTCCTGCTTGTGCACACTGTCGGCCTGCTGCCAATACATGTAGCCACCAACCCCGCCGGCGATGACCAGGGCTCCGGCAGTGACTCCCAGCACAGTGCGCGAACTCATGACTGCATCCAACCCCATCGGTCCGTCACGACCGGGCGGTGGGCACGACTCACAGCTGACCGGCAGCGCACGATCAGCAGGAGTCGGCCGTGTCGCTGATGGCGTTCTGGGTCGTGCTGCTGGAGCTGCTGGACGGCGTCGTCGAGGACGAGCTGGTGCTGCTACTGCCGCTCTTCTTCGGGGTCGACGCCTTCTTGCTGTGCTTGGCGGTGATCGCCTTCTGCACCAGCGCGTGGATCTTGGCGTAGTCGGGGTTGCTGTTGCTGACCGGGTTGGAGATGTCGACCGAGCGCATGTTGCCACTCTTCATCCGCTCGGCGAGCGTAGCGAAGGCCGGCAGGTCGTCCTGGCTGATGTCCAGACGGATGTTCTTGGCGGCGACCTGCATGATCGAGGGGAACTTCTGCACCATCTGGAACGGGTTGACCTGGGAGATGAGGCTGTTGATCATGCAGCGCTGACGGCGCATCCGCTGGTCGTCACCGCTCGCGACGCGGCTGCGGGAGTACCACAGTGCTTCGCGTCCGTTGAGCTTCTGGTAGCCCGGCTTGATGTAGCCGGTGATCGAGCCGGGCTGGACCTGGCCGTTGATGATCCGGCCACCGATCGGTATGCCGAGCTGCGGGTTGGTCTGCCCCGGGTCCGGTTTGACGTTGACCCAGACACCGCCCATGGCGTCGACCAGCTGCTCGAAGCCCTGCAGGTCGACGGTGGCGGTGTAGTCGATCTCCAAGCCGGTGATGCCGGTGACGGCGTCCTTGGTGGCGGTCAGGCCGGGCTGCGGGTCGTCCTTGGGGAAGAGGTCCCGGTGATCGTCGCCCGCCTGCCAGATGCTCTCCATCAGACCGGCGGCCGGGTCGGTCTGACCCGGCAGCTTGACGAAACCGTTCGGGTAGATCTTGTGCAGCGGGTCGCTGGCCGGGATCGGCGCGTGGCCCATGTTGCGCGGCACGCTCACCAGGACGGTGTCACCGGTCTTGGTGTCCACGCTCGCCACGATCAGGGAGTCCGGGCGTTGCTTGATGCGGTCGGCGCCGGCGTCGGATCCGAACAGCAGGATGTTGACCCGCGGCACGTCGGCCCACGGGTCGCTGCCGCCGCCGGGGGTCGCCGCGTCGGTGTTGGTGGTGTAGCGCTCGTGGAAGATGTTGTTGAAGGCGTTGCGGGTGATCCAGACGTCATGTGCGGCATACGCGGCCGGTGCCGCGACGACCAAGCACATGAGTGTGGCGAAGACACGGTGCATCCACCGGGTCTGCTCCGGCCAGCGCCGTCCGGTCGTGGTCATGGCGGTCAGCACGATGCCGGCGATCCAGAGCAGGCCGCCGCCGATCGTGCAGACGAGCAGCAGCACCAGGCCCTTCTTGGTGAGCAGCTGCGCGGTGCCGTGGATGAGGCCGCCGCTGGAGACGATGATGCCCAGGCAGATCGCGCCGATGACGGTGATGCCGACCATCGCCAGGCCGACCATCTTGCGGCGCGTCCACAGCAGGCCGAGACCGGGCAGCAGCACCGACAGCGCAGTAAGGCCGAGCGCGCGCCGGACGTCCCGCACCCGTGCGGTGCGCATGTCGGCCCGCGAGCCGACGGGCGGGCGGGCCGCAGCCTGACGCCGGACGAGTTCCTGCCGGGTGGCGATGATGGTCTCGTCCGGGTCATGCTCCGGTATGTGACGTCGTCCCCCGACGTCCCCGACGTTCCCCGTCATTCGCCTGCCTTCATCATGGTCCGTTACCGTTCTGTGATCATGTGATGAACGAGTCTGACCGACAGATCGTGCCGATCACAAATCGGCGCCCCGTCACAGTAGACGCCGAACCTTTGTCTCCGGTTGTCCGAAGCGGCGACCCGTTTTGAACTCGGGCCCGTCTCTTGGGTAGCCTTGCCACGCTTCACCGCACGGTGCAGCACTGGAGGCGTCGCCTAGTCTGGTCTATGGCGCCCGCCTGCTAAGCGGGTTTGGGGATAAAACCCCATCGAGGGTTCAAATCCCTCCGCCTCCGCACACTGGAACCCCCGGGAGCTTGCGACCGGGGGTTTTCCGTGTGCCGGACCGGTGCGTGCACTCACCCTCGCACCGTCGTCGGCCGGGGCGCGAACCATCGACGCAGCATCACGAAGCGGATGACCGTGGCGACCACGTTGCCGGCCAGCTGCACCGCCGACTGCGCGGTGTGCGAGGCGTGCGGTTGGGTCCGCAGCAGCAGGAAGAGCGCGAGCGCGGTGGCCGCCCACATGACCAACCACAGCACCAGGCCCTGCATCTGTGCTCTGCCCGCGCCGTCGCGGGAACGCACGCCGAAGGTGAAGCGCCGGTTGGCGGCGGTGTTGCCGATCGTGGTGACGACGAGCGCCAGCGCGTTGGCGAGCTGCGCGTGCATGGTGAGGTTGAGCAGGTAGAAGAGCACCACGTTGGCGACGGTGCTGACGATCCCGATCACGGCGAAACTGCTCAGCTGGTGTTTCAGCCGGGTATGGCGCGGCGCCGTCGTCATACCGGCACCCGCGGGTCGTGCGGTGCGGTGGGGGCCGGTGCCTTGGCCGGCGGGGTCGGCTGCCGGCGCGGCAGCCAGATGGAGAAGACCGTCTCGCCGGGACGTGAGGTGACGTCGACGGTGCCGTGGTGCGCGGCGACCACCGCGGACACGATCGACAGGCCGAGCCCGGTCGAACCCTCGGTCCGGGTGCGGGCAGCGTCCCCGCGGGTGAAGCGCTCGAAGATGTGCGGCACGAGTGCGGCAGGTATGCCGGGGCCGTTGTCACGGACCTGCAGGAGCGCGCCGTCGCCCTGTGGCCGGACTGCGGCGACCACCTCGGTGCCGTCGGGGGTGTGCTTGCGCGCGTTGCCCAGCAGGTTGATCAGGATCTGCCGGATGCGCGCCTCGTCGGCCTCGATCTCGATGCCTTCCTCGGGCAGGTCGAGCGACCAGCGGTGGTCGAGCCCGGCGGCGCGGGCGTGGCGGATAGGCGCGATTGCGTTCAGCGGCCGCTCCACCGGGTAGCAGTTCAGCGGGCGGGCGGCGGGGGCCCGGGCCCGCAGCAGCCGGTCCGCCCCCCCCCTGGTCATACGGGGCGCC
>NZ_JBQCGS010000080.1:0-41497 GCF_051955415.1 Flexivirga sp. | reverse complement strand
ACCACCCTGCCGGCCGCGGCGGCCCCGCCGGCGCGGGGCGCCCGCTTCTGTGGACCCGTGCTCACCGCGGTGTCACTGCGTCTGCTGCTGTGCGTCCTCCTTGACGTCACCAGCGGCGTGCCGGGCCTGATCCGAGACGTTGCCGGCGGCGTCCTGCGCCGTGGCGCGGACGTGTTCGGCGGCCTCCTGGGCGGGCTGTTTGAGGTTGTCGGCCATCTCCTGGCCGGCCTGCTTGGCCTGCTCCATCATCGGCTGCGCGACGTCACTGGCCTTGTCCTTCAGCTGGGCGGCTGCCTGCTGCTCCGGCTCGCTGGCCGGCAGCACCGACGACAAGAGCCACCCGGCACCGAAGGCGATCAGGCCGGCCGCCAGCGGGTTGCCCTTCGCCTTGCGGCGCATCTGGCTCTGCGCCGAACGGGCCGTGTCGGCACCGCTGTCGGCCATGTCGCCGGCACTGCCCATGACCCGCTCCTTCAGCCCCGTCGCGGTGTCCCGGGCACGGTCCATCTGGCGGCCCATCATGTGGCTCGGGCTCACCTTGTCGCCGAGCGCGTTCACGTTGTCGCTCAGATCGGCCCGCGTGTGCTCGATCTGCTGCTTGATCTGCTCCGGAGTGTTGTCACTCATGGCGTTCTCCCGTCCTGGCCCTTGAGGGCATCGGGTACCTCTTGGATGGTGTCGATGGTGCGTTCCGGCACCGGGTGCACGGTGCGCAACCTGCTGCGGCCGGTCACCGCGAGAACGGCGGCGATCACGGCCCACACGCCTGCGACGATGAGCGCCGCCCAGCCCTGATCCATCACGTTGGCCAGTGCCCACCACAGCGCGATGGAGGCGAAGAGCAGCACCATGTAGCCGGCGAAGCCGGCACCGGCGAGCATGCCCGCGCCCTTGCCGGCCTTGGTGGCTTCGGCCTTCAACTCTGCCTTGGCCAGCTCCACCTCCTGGCGCATCAGGGTCGACAGGTCACGGCTGATGTCGCCGACCAGTTCGCCGAGCGATTCGGTCGAACCACGCTCGTGTGATTCCGAACCGGCCGCGACGCCCTGCTCACTGCCCGGTCCCGCCGGATGGGCTCCGGCCGAGGTGTCGGGCGACCAGTTGTCGCCATACGCGTTGCTGCCGTAGGAACTCATGACGGCCCCGTCACCGGGTTCTCGGGCGTGCCGGGCAGCGGGTAGGCGCCACCACCGGAGGCCGGCTGACCGCCCTGGGCCGGCAAGTACTCCCCGGTGCCGTCCGCCGCCTGGGCGGGCCCGGGCGGCAGCTCCTCGTGCGCCGGTGGACTGGCCGCGGGGCCGGGAGACAACGGCCGGCCGGCCGAGCCGGCCGAGCCGTCCGACCCGGCGGACCGGTGGGACCCGGCGTGCTGGTCGGCCGTCATACCGCGGGTGAGGCGTCCGGCGAGCACGCCGGCGAGGGCGGCGCCGGCCAGGAAGGCGCCGGGGCGTCGGCGGCCGAACCGGCGCACCTCGTCGAGCAGGTCGCCCGGCTCGTGGTGCTCGAGCCAGTCCGCCGCCTGCTTCGCCCGGTCGGCGCCCTGATGGGCCGCCTCGGTGGCCAGGCCGTTCTTCCCGCCGCCGTCTGCCATCGCGCGCAGTTCCTCGACCAGCTCGCGGAGCCCGCTGACCACCTTCTCCTGCTGTGCGCCGGCCTGTTCACGCAATTAGCTCATCGCCTCCTGCGCGAGGTCGCGGGCCTGCTCCTTGGTCTCGGCCGCGACGTGCTGGGCCTCGCCCGCGGCGGTCTGCGCGGTCCGTGCTCCGGACTCCTTCGCGGTCGACGCGACGTGAGTTGCCTTCTCCTGCGCCGAATCGCCGGTGGAACCCGGCGACTGATCGCCCGCCGACATCGGTGTCGTTGGTTGGCTCATGTGACTCGTCCCTTCGGAATCGGTCCGACGCCCGGGATCGCCTTGGTGCTGTTGCCTTTCGACTGCCGTTCGACTGTCGTGCGGCTGTCGTCCGGCTGGGCGGCTCGTGCGCTGCGGACCGGGTTTCTACCCAGCGGTTCTGCCCGCCTAACGCGTTGCGGCGTGACTGCGGTGGCCGGGGTGGCCGGCTGCCAGCCCGAATCCGGCGACCTTGCGGACCGCCACGACCGCGGCGGCGGTGCCGATGGCGGCCCATGAGCTCGTCGCGCTCAGTCGCAGCAAGCCGGCGACCAACAGCAGGTCCAGCAGTACCGGCAGCGCCGTACGCACGCTGCGGGTCACGACCAGCACCGCGAACGCGCACAGCAGCGCGAACGCGGTGACCAGGGGGACGAGGCCGCCGATCAGAGCCGTCATGGCCCCGGCAGCGGTTGCGATCGGTCGCCGGCGGCGTCCGATGGGCCGTGCGCGGCGGCGTCCGACGGGCCGTGCGCGGCGCCGTCCTCCACGACCCGGCGCTCCTCCTCGATCTCGCGGCTGAGGAAGAAGTTCAGCGCCGTACGGATGGCAGCGACCGCGGCCAGCTTGCCGAGCTCTTCGAAACTGGGCGCCACCGCAGTGCGCAGCACGTCCGACGCGAGCTGGAACTCCAGTCCGAGCGCCAGGAAGCGACCCAGCGACAGGCGCACCGGCACGAAGGCGTCCGGACTGTGCGCGACCAGGGCCCGCACGAATTTGACGGCCGCGATGACCGCGCCGATGAAGATGACCGCCGCCCCGGCGGCCTCGACGATCCGCACGGCGGCATTGACGACACCGCCCAGCTGTTCCTCGCTGACCAGGTCCCACGTCACAACACTCACGGGTCGCCCGTACCCGGTCGACCGGTGAGCCATCCCGACCGTCCCCGAGGCAGGGGCGGCGCAGGGGCGCGCGGGCGGGGGCGGCGCCGGCGCCGTACCAAAGTCTCCCCAGGGCAGACATCGGCACACCCCCGACCCGGCACCCGTACCAAAGTCTCCCCAGGGCAGACATCGGCACACCCCCGACCCCGACCCCCCTACCAAACCCTCCCCAGGGGCGAGAAACGACCAGGTATGCCGGCCGACGCCGTACCAAAGGTCTCCCCAGGGCAGACATCGGCACACCCCCGACCCGGCACCCGTACCAAAGTCTCCCCAGGGCAGACATCGGCACGCCCCGGGCCGGTCGGCTCAGCCCGTGGCGTCCGGCAGCTGGCCGGTGGACACGAGGACCTCGGCGACGTCCTTGAGTTTCCGGTTGCTGTCCTGGGACAGTCGCCGGAGCACGGCGAGGGCCTGGTCCTCGGGCATCGCATACCGCTCGCGGATCATCCCGATCGCCTGACCGATCATCCGCGAGTTCTCCAGCGCGCCGTGCATCTGTGCGTCGGTCCGGGCGGCGATCAACGCGACGGCGGCATGCGAGGCGAGCACCCAGCCGAGACGCTCGGTGTCGGCATCGAACGCACCCGGCCGGTCGCTGTAGAGGTCCAACGCGCCGAACGTCCGCTCGTGGTGGAACAGCTGGAATCCCAGCATGCTGCCCACGCCCAGGGCCCGAGCCGTCGGCAGATAGGCGGGCCAGCGCGTCTCCGTGCTGGTGTCCCGGCACCGGAACGACTGATTGGTGTCGTGCAGGTCCACCGCCGCGTCGAAGCACGGGCCCTCACCGACGCGTGCCTGGGCGGCGTCGGAGTCCTTGACCCGTTGCCCGGACGCTGCGGCGGTCTCGACGTCCCGCTTGTCCGTGAGCAGCATGATCCCGGCGTCGTCGCAGCCGGGCAGGACCTCGAGGGCCAGCGCCACGACCTGGTCCAGCACCGCCTGCTCGGTGGGTTGACTGGCCAGGTGCCGGGTGATCTCGGCGAACATCACCAGCGGGTCGTCATTCAGATGCTTCATCGGCCCTCGGCTCCTGCTCCTTCGTGGTCCGTCACCGGCGGGGTCGCGGGGGACGGGGCCCCTTTCACAGTGACGTTCCAGCCTGCCACAGACGGTGGTGATGCCGAGCATCGCAGCCGAAGTCGCCGGGGCGCTTCGATGGGTTGTGCCGGTGACAGGAGCCGCAGGTGGTGCCAGCATGTTTCTGCACAAGGAGGTCCCCATGCCCACCGCGAACACCGCACTGCGCGGCATCAGCCTCGTCTGCCTGACGACACCGAAGCAGGACGAGGCCGTGACGTTCTACGAGTCGATCGGTTTCGAGAAGCGCACCGACACCCCCTTCGGCGGCGGCTACCGGTGGATCGAGATGTATCCGCCGGAAGGGTCGACGGGCATCGCGCTCGCCCCGCCACCGGAGGGTTCCACCGTCGAGCCGGCGCAGACCGGGATCACCCTCACCACCGGTGACATCGACGCCGCGCACGCCGACATGCTCGCGGCCGGCGTCGACGTGGACGCCGAGGTGTCCCGGATGGGCGACCCCGTGCCGCCGATGTTCTGGTTCCGCGACCCCAGCGGGCACACCCTGATGGTGGTGCAAAACACTGACTGAATCCGGCCGCCACGCAACCGATTTCGCGCTCCTGGTGGAACGCCACCGGGCCGAGCTCCATGCGCACTGCTACCGGATGCTCGGCTCGGTGCACGACACCGACGACGCGTTGCAGGAGACGATGATCGGTATGGCGCGGCGGCACGGTCCCCGACGTCACGGCATTCATCGTGCGCTCGGCTGAACCGCGGTGGGCAGCAGCCGCCGGTAGATCTGCTCGAACCTGGCCACCGTGCGGCCGGCGGCGTGCCGCTCGGCGATCCGGCGACTGACCGCCCCCATCGCGCGCCGGTCGCAGGTCAGCAAGGTGGTGAACGCTCTGGCCAGCTCGTCGATGTGCCCCGGCCGGTAGAGCAGCCCGTTGGCACCCTGCTCCACCAGATGCGGCAGCGCGACGGCATCGGCCAGCACGACCGGCAATCCGGTCGCCAGCGCCTCCAGGGTGGCGATGCTCTGCAGTTCGGCGATGCCGGGCAGGCAGAAGACGTCGAAGGCGGCATACACCTCCGGCAGGACCTCATCGGGCACGAAGCCGAGGAAATGCACCCGGTCCGCGACGCCGGCGTCGACGGCGACCTTCTCCAGGGCCCGCCGGCGCGCGCCGCAACCGGCGAGCACCAGTTGCGCGGGCAGGCCGGCGTCGAGACGGGACAGCGCCCGGATCGGTTCGGCGAGATGCTTGTCGGCGTCGAGCCTTCCGACATACCCGATGGTCGGTGCGTCGGGGACGCCGATGGCCCGGCGGGCCACGCCGGCGACCGCGCGCGGGTGGAACGTGTCGACGTCGACACCGCAGGAGATCGGCTCGACCGGCTGCGGCAGACCGTGCCGCCGGACCAGCGCGGCAGCGGTCGGGGTGGGTGCCGTGAGCCGGTCGGCGCACCGGTAGACCCGCCGGAAGTCGGCCCACGCGGCGCGGGTCAGCAGCGGCCGGCAGGGCGCCGGGACGTATGGCGTGAGGTTCTCCGGCATGAAGTGGTTCGTCGCGACGACCGGAATGCCACGATCGGCGGCGGCGCGGATCGCCGCCCTGCCGATGGTGAAGTGGTCCTGCGCATGCAGCACGTCCGGGCGGAGGTCGGCGATCAATTCGGCCAGCCGGCGCCGGGTGCCCAAGGGGTTGGCGAAGCGCAGCGGCGGCCGGATCAGCAACGGCAGCGAGGAGAGGCGGTGGACCCGCACGCCCGCGTCGTCGACGACCAGCTTGGTCGGTCCATTGTCCGACGAGCAGACGACGTGCACGTCGTGACCGAGCCCGGCCAGGCCGCGGGCCAGCCGGCGGACGAAGACGGCGCTGCCGCTGACATCGGGCGGGTAGGTGTCGGTCGCCAGCAGGATGCGCATCACGCGACCCGCGCGTTCCGCGTGTGACCCGGGTGGTCCCGTGACAGAACGACGACGCCGGCCGTGGTGAGCGCGGCCGCGAGCGCGAGCCAGGCCAGCTGGAGCGGCTCGGCCGGGATGGGGTCGCCCAGCACGACCACGCCGGTGAAGGCCGCGGTGAACGGGTCGGCCACCAGCACCACGGCATACACCTCGGCGAATCTGGCCAGCCCATAGGCATATTGCTGTGCGACGCCACCGGCCACCAGCAGCACGACCGCCACCACGGTGGGCCAGTCCAGCACCGCCTCGACGTCGCGCGCCGACCGGCGGCCGATGACGCCGATCACCGCAGCCGCGACGCCGAACGACGCGCCGGCACCGGCCGCCACGGCGGCGGCACGCACGTCGACACCGACCCGGGCGCGCGGCAGGGCCAGCGAGCCGCCGGCGATGCCGAGCGCGATGACCGCCATACCGATCGCCTCACGGGCCGGCAGTTGGGTGCTGCCCTCCCCGGCCGGGAGCACGACCAGGAAGGCGGCGAGTCCGACGATGACGACGCCGGCACCGGTCATCGCCCGCACGCTGGGCCGGGTGCGGTCCAGCGCCGATCGTGCGCCGACGGCGAAGATCAGCCCCACGGTCCCGACAGGCTGGATCGCGCTGACCGGGCCGAGGCTGAGCGCGACCACGTGCACCCCCGCGCCGCACACCCCGGCGACGGCACCGGCGAGCCAGCCGGGCTGCCGGATGAGGCCGAGCAGGAAGCGGATTCGGCTGTCCGCCGCGTCCCGGACGCCGACCGCGGTGCGTGCCTGGAGCGCAGCGCCCACCGCGATCAGCAGCGCCGCACCGACCGCAAGGCCCACCGCGAGTTGGTACATCGCGGTGCCTCACCACACACCCTTCACCACTTCACAGTGGCAAGCGAGCCTGCGTGTCACCTGCATGCCGGGCCACAACCTGACGTGGCGCTGGGACGTCCTTCTGGGTGGAGCACTCACCGGAGGAGTCACGTCATGAAGATCTGCACACGCCGCCCACTGGTGCTGGGCACGACGTTCGCCGTCGCGGCAGCCGGTATGACGCTCGCGGGCGCGCCGCCGTCGCACGCCGGCGGCATACGCCCGGCGGCACTGGCCAGTTGCCCGTCACACCCGGTGACCTACTCGGGCATGACCGGCAGCTGCGTGAAACTGGTCCAGCAACTGCTGATCCAGCACGGCTACTCGGTAGGGTCGTCCGGCGCGGACGGCGTCTTCGGCAACGCGACGCTGAGCGCGGTCAGGCGCTTCCAGAGTTCGCGGCACCTGGACGCCACCGGGGTGGTGGACATGCTCAGCTGGAAGGCGCTGCTCAGCTTCGGCGTGACCGGGTCGGCCTGCGTGACCAAGACCTACGACCAGATGACGGTGCCGCAGCGCCTCGGCCAGCTGATCATGGTGGGGATGACCACCTCCGGCCAGACCACGGTGCACGGACTCGTCTCCGGCTACCACGTCGGCAACGTCGTCTATCTCGGGGGCTGGAGCGGCAACGGCACCGTCGGGAAGACCTCGGACGGGCTGCAGCGGCGGGCGACGGCCACCGCCACCGACGGAGTGCCCATGCTGATCGCGGCCGACCAGGAGGGCGGCTATGTGCAGCAGCTGACCGGCACCGGATTCAGCAGGCTCCCGACCGCGCTCACCCAGGGCACCTGGTCGTCGTCGCACCAGACCAGCACCGGCGCCACCGTCGGGCAGCAGCTGCGCGACGTCGGCGTCAACGTCGATCTCGCGCCGGTGACCGACACGGTGCCCCAGTCGCTGGGCACCCGGAACGGGCCGATCGGCCACTACTACCGGGAGTACGGCTACACGCCGTCGACCGTGTCGCGTGCGGTGACCAACATCGTGCACGGGCTCAACTCGCGCGGCGAGATCGCCACCCTCAAGCACTTCCCCGGCCTCGGCCGCATCGCGAACAACACCGACACCTCCAGCACGGGCATCACCGACAACACGACGACGGCGACCGACTCCTATCTGACGCCGTTCCGGGCCGGCATCGGCGCCGGCGCCGGGATGGTGATGGTCGGGCTCGCCTGGTATCCCAAGATCGACGCGGCCAACCAGGCCGCGTTCTCCTCGCGGATCATCACGACGATCCTGCGCGGCAACCTCGGCTTCCACGGAGTCGTCGTCAGTGACTCGTTGAGTGCCGTTGCCGCGCAACACCTTCCGGTCGGCGACCGGGCCGTGAAGTTCATCGCGGCAGGCGGCGACATCGCGCTCACCGGCGCACCGAGCGAGGTGCCGGCCATGCTGGCCGCGATCCGGGCCCGCGTCAGTGCCAGCTCCACCTTCGCCTGGCAGGTCAACCACGCCATCCATCGGGTGCTGACCCTCAAGGAGCAGCACGGGCTGCTCTACTGCTCCTGACCACGCCACGTCCGGGTCCGAGCAGTGCCAAGCCCGGCGGGTGCCTGGATTACGGTCGACGAATGACACATGAGGTGGTCGCGGCGGCTGCCGACGGCGGCAAGCGCGCGGCGGTCGAGCGGCACCTGCGCGACCTGATCGACGACCTGGACAGCGGCGCCGCACTGCCGACCGAACGTGCGCTGGCCGAACGCTGGGGTGTCGCCCGGATGACGGTGCGCGAAGCGATCGCAACGCTGACCCGCGAGGGGCGACTGCGAGCCATGCGCGGCAAGGGCACCTTCGTGCAACCTGCCCCGATCGCGCTACGGGTCCAATTGGGTTCCTTCGCAGCGCAACTCGACAAGGCACACCTCAATCCGACGACGCGCACGCTGGACCGGCGGCGCGACCCGGAGCCACCCCTGGAGGCACGACAACACCTGCGGTTGCGTGCCGGCGCCGGAGCGGCATACATCTCCCGTCTGCGGCTGGGCGACGGCCGACCATTGGCGCTGGAGAAGGCGTGGTTCCCGATGCGTCTCGCACGCAGCCTCCTGCACGGTGACCCGCCCGCCAGCACCTTCCAGTGGATGGCCGAGCAGGGCATCGCGCCGGACTCCGGGGAGGAGGCGGTCACCGCCGGCACACCCCACCCGGACGAGGCGCTCATCCTGCAGATCCCCAAGGACAGCACGGTGATCCGGCTGGTGCGCCGTTCCGTGCGCGCCGGTCGGCCGGTCGAGTACTCCCAGGCGGTGCTGCCGGCCGGCCGGTATGAGCTGTGGTTCCCGCTCGGCGCGACGGGCCGCACCTGACACGTGTTTTGCACCGCCCGCGCCGGGGTAGCGGTTCTCACGAGCTTTCCGCCACGTGAGGAGTCCCGATGGAGTGTCCGATCACCTTGACCGTCGACGACGAGCAGCATTCGGTGACCGTGGACACACGCACCAGCCTGCTCGACGCGCTGCGCGATCACCTGGATGTGACGGCGCCCAAGAAGGGCTGTGACCGTGGCCAGTGCGGTGCCTGCACCGTGTTGCTCGACGGCCGACGCGTGACCTCCTGCCTGACCCTGGCGGTCGCCCACGACGGCGCCGACGTGGTCACGGCACAGGGGCTCATGGACGGCGGGACGCTGCACCCGATGCAGCAGGCCTTCCTGGACCAGGACGGCTTCCAGTGCGGCTTCTGCACACCCGGACAGGTGTGTTCGGCCGTCGGCATGCTGGACGAACTGCAGTCCGGCCAGCCGAGTTACGTGACCGAGGACCTTGCGGACCGGCCCGCCTGCGACGAGGAGGAGATCCGCGAGCGGATGAGCGGCAACCTGTGCCGCTGCGCGGCATACGTCAACATCGTCGCGGCGATCCGGCAGGCGGCCGGGGCATGAAGCCGTTCGACTACACCCGCGCCGACGACGTCGACACCGCGATCGCGACGGTGGCCGAGGCCCCGCGCGCTACGTTCCTCGGCGGCGGCACCAACCTGGTCGATCACCTACACCTGGGCATCACCGCGCCCGAGCTGCTGGTCGACGTCAGCCGGTTGCCGCTGGACACGATCGAGGAGCTGCCCGACGGCGGCCTGCGGGTCGGCGCCGCGGTGCGCAACAGCGACTTGGCCGCGGACGAGCGGGTACGACGCCGCTTCCCGGTCCTGTCCCGCGCGCTGCTGTCCGGAGCGTCCGGTCAGTTGCGCAACCTGGCGACCACCGCCGGCAACCTGCTGCAGCGCACCCGGTGCGTCTACTTCCAGGACGTCACCACGCCGTGCAACAAACGCGAACCCGGTTCTGGTTGCTCGGCGTTGGAGGGCTACCAGCGCCAACAGGCCATCTTCGGCGCGTCGCCGCACTGCATCGCCGTACACCCCTCCGACATGGCAGTGGGGATGCTGTGCCTCGACGCGACGGTCCTCGTGCACGGCCCCGACGGCGAGCGGACCATCGCGCTCGACGACTTCCACCGGCTGCCCGGTGACGCACCCCAGCAGGATACCGTGCTGCAGCACGGCGAACTCGTCACCGCCGTCGACCTGCCGGCCACCGGCTTCGCCGCGCGGTCCACCTACCGGAAGGTGCGCGACCGGGCATCGTTCGCATTCGCGCTGGTCTCGGTCGCTGCCGCGCTCGACCTGCGCGAGGACGGCACCATCGACGACGTGCGCATCGCCTGCGGCGGCGTCGCCCACAAGCCCTGGCGCGCGCGCCGTGCCGAGGACGTGCTGCGCGGCGCCCGAGCCGGTGAGGACACCTTCCGGGCAGCCGCCGATGCCGCACTGCAGGAGGCAGATCCATTGGAAGGCAACGCTTTCAAGGTCCCGATGCTGCACAACACGATGGTGCGCACCCTGCACGACCTGGTGTCCGCCGAGGGAGGTGCACAGTGATGACCACATCGTCCATCGGGACCTCCCTCGAGCGCATCGACGGACGCCTGAAGGTCACCGGCACCGCGCCATACGCCTATGACCAGCCCGTCGACCAGCCGGTCTACCTGCACCCGCTGCAGTCCACCATCGCCAAGGGCCGCGTCACCGGCATCGACACCTCGGCCGCGGAGCAGGTCGACGGTGTGCTCGCAATCATTACTTCTGACAATGCTTTTCGGCTCACCGACATCGACGACCCCGAGCTGCTGGTGCTGCAGTCGGACGAGATCGCCTTCCGCGGTCAGCTGATCGGCGGGGTGGTCGCCATCTCCCCCGAGATCGCGCAGGAGGCGGCGGACCTGCTGCGGGTGACGTATGACGAGCAGCCGCACGACGCCCTGCTCGACCCGGACCGGGACGACCTGATCGCCCCGGAGAAGCTGGACGGCAACGCCGAGACCGACACCTGTGACGGTGACGTGGACGCCGCCCTCGCCCGGGCCGCGGTCACTGTCGAGCACCGCTACACCACGCCGACCGAGCACAACAACCCGATGGAGCCGCACACCACCACCGCCCACTGGGACGGCGGGCGACTGGTGCTGTACACCTCCACGCAGGGCGTCCACGTCGTACGCTCCTGCATCGCACCGCTCTTCGGACGGGACGAAGCCCAGGTGCGGGTCGTGTCGCCATACGTCGGAGGCGGTTTCGGCTCCAAGGGCAAACCGCATTCGCCGGCGGTGCTGGCCGCGCTCGCCGCACACGCGGTGCCCGGCCGGCCGGTGAAGCTGGCGCTCACCAGGCGGCAGATGTTCGAACTGGTCGGTTACCGGACCGCGACCATCTCCACGATCCGCCTCGGCGCCGACGCCGACGGCCGGCTGACCGCGCTCAGCCACGAGGCGATCGGCCAGACCAGCACCGTGGTCGGCTTCACCGAGCAGACGGCGCTGCCCAGCCGCACCATGTATGCCGCACCCAACCGGCTCACCACGCACCGCTACGCCCGGCTGGACGTGCCGATCCCCTTCTGGATGCGCGCCCCCGGTGAGTGCCCGGGCATGTTCGGTCCCGAGGTCGCCATGGACGAGTTGGCCGAGGCGTGCGGCATCGACCCGATCGAGGTGCGGCTGCGCAACGACACCGACACCGACCCCGACACCGGCAAACCGTTCACCCACCGCGATTTGGCCGGTTGCCTGCGCGAGGGTGCCCACCGATTCGGCTGGGCCGACCGTGATCCGCGCCCCGGGATCCGGCGGGAGGGCAAGTGGCTGGTCGGTACCGGCGTCGCCAGCTCGACCTACCCGGCCAACACGATGCCGGGCAGCCGGGTGCTGATCCGGCACACCGATGGCGCGTATGTCGTCCAGCTCGGCGCCGCGGACATCGGCACCGGCACCTGGACCGCGCTGACCCAGATCGCCGCCGACGCGCTGCACTGCCCGGCCGAGCACGTGCTGCTCGAGATTGGCGACACCGACCTGCCGACCGCCACGGTCGAGGGCGGTTCGTCCGGCATCAGCTCGTGGGGTTCGACGATCGTCGCAGCGGCCGAGGAGTTTCGCGCCCAGCACGGGGACAGCCCCTCCGAGGGTGCCAGCGCCGAGGCCGAGACGCCGGAGAACCCGGCGGCAGAAGAGTTCGCGCCGCACTCCTTCGGCGCACAGTTCGCCGAGGTGCGCGTGCACCAGGACACCGGCGAGGTGCGGGTGCCGCGCATGCTGGGCGTCTTCTCGGTCGGGCGGATCATCAACCCGCGCACCGCCCGCTCCCAACTGGTCGGCGGTATGACGATGGGCCTGTCGATGGCACTGTTCGAGCACAGCGTGATGGACCCCCGTTTCGGGCACATCGTCAACCACGACTTCGCGGAATATCACATCGCCGCCCACGCCGACGTGGCCGACATCGAGGCGGTCTGGCTGGAGGAGTCGGACCCGCACACCAACCCGATGGGCACGCGCGGCATCGGCGAGATCGGCATCGTCGGCGCGGCCGCCGCGATCGCGAACGCCGCCCACCACGCCACCGGTATCCGGGTGCGTGACCTACCGCTCACTCCGGACCGGTTCGTCACGCGGAAGGAGGGATGACATGTCGTCCTCGGAGAACACTGCGGACCACGCCGCGGAGAACACTGCGCGGAACACCGGGAAGAACACCGGCGAGAAGGCCTCGGGCCAGCAGCCCGATGACGCCGTTGAGCTGACCGGCACGGGCACACGGCGCATCTGGACCTGGGCGTTCATCATCGCCGTCGGCGGCTTCCTCTTCGGCTACGACACCGGCGTGATCTCCGGTGCGCTGCTGTTCATCAAGACCGACTTCCATTTGTCCTCGACCGAGCAGGGCGCCGTGGTCAGCGTGCTGTTGCTCGGGGCGATGATCGGCGCGCTCGGCGAGGGCCGGGTGGCCGACGCCCTCGGCCGCCGCAAGGTGCTCGGCATGGTCGGCGTGATCTTCCTGATCGGCACCGCGGTCGCGGTGTTCGCCACCAACTACGCCATCCTGCTGGTCGGCCGGGTGGTGCTCGGGCTGGCCGTCGGCGGCGCGTCCGCGCTCGTGCCGACCTACCTGGGCGAGCTGGCGCCGGCGCAGGTGCGCGGCCGGGTGCTGACCCTCAACCAGCTGATGATCACCATCGGCATCATGGTCGCCTACCTGGTCAACCTGGCGTTCTCCAGCATCCAGAGCTGGCGGGGCATGCTGGCCGTGGGTGCGGTGCCCGCCGTCGTCATACTCGTCGGTGCTCTGGTGCTGATTCCGGAGTCGCCGTCGTGGCTACTGACCCACGACCGCACCGACGACGCCGAGAAGGTCTACCGGCGGATGATGGGCGACGACGGCGGCGAGCAACTGCTGCGGGCGCGTCAGCAGGAGTTGGAGGATGAGCAGAGCAGCGACGAGCAGGTCGGCTGGCGCGGGCTCTTCCAGCACGCGGTTCGCCCCGCACTCATCGTCGGCGTGGTGCTGGCCGCGTTGCAGCAGTTCGGCGGGATCAACACGATCATCTACTACGCCCCCACGATCATGGAGAAGACCGGCCTGACCGCCTCCAACTCGATCTACTACTCGGTGGCCGTCGGCGTCATCAACCTGGTGATGACCGTCGTCTCGCTGTGGATCGTCGGCCGGGTGGGCCGGCGCAAGCTGCTGCTCTTCTCGATGGCCGTCATGCTGGTGACCCTGGTCATCATGGGCCTGTCGTTCGTAGCCTCGTGGAGTTCGCTGCTGTCGCTGGTCTTCATGGTGCTCTACATCGCCGGCTTCGCCGTCGGCATGGGGCCGCTCTTCTGGGTGCTGATCGGTGAGATCTTCCCGCCCAATGCGAGCGCCACCGGCTCCAGCGCCGCGACGGCGGTCAACTGGGCGTCCAACCTCATCGTCAGCCAGATCTTCCTGACCGTGGTGACCACCATCGGGCTGGGCCAGACGTTCTGGTGCTTCGCGGTGATCTGCCTGTTCGCGCTCTTCTTCATCGCCAAGTGGGTGCCGGAGACCAAGGGCCGGGAGTTCCCGGAGATCGACGACGACCTGCAGCAGCGCTTCGGCCGGGAAGGCGCTTCGCAGGAGGCCGCGGCCGCGTCGTCGTCTTGAGCCGCCGGGGGCCGCTGCCGGCTGACCTCGTGCACTGGCGGCGGCTGGTCGCGGGTGCGACCGGCGACGCCTGGCAGCGCGTGCGCACCGGGGGCTGGCCCGTCATACAGGGCACTTTCGCGGCGACCGTGTCGTGGGTGATCGCGCGGCATCTGGTGCAGCATCACCAGCCGTTCTTCGCCCCGATCGCCGCGGTCGTCGCCCTCAACACCCATCGCGGCGAGCGCGGCACCAACGCGGTGCGGCTGTTGCTCGGGGTGATCCTCGGCATCGTCGTCGCCGAGGGCGCCGTCGAGGCCATGGGTGCCGGTTACGTCACTCTGGCGGTCGCCACGGTCGTGTCCATGCTGCTCGCCCTGGTCCTGGGCGCGGCGCGGATGGTGATCGCGCAGTCGGCGGCGAGCGCCATACTCACCGTCGCGACGAACTCCCCCGGCGTCGGTCCGGCACGGTTGATCGACGCCCTGATCGGAGGCGGGGTGGCGCTGGTGATCAGTCAGCTGCTCTTCCCGGCCGCGCCGCTGAAGCTGTTGCACCAGGACGAATCCGCTGCGCTGGCCGGTATGGCGCAGGCGCTGCACCTGGCCGGCGCCGCCATCGAACACGGCGACGACACACCGGCGGACCGGGCGGTCGAGCAGTTGCGCAGCGTGCGGGACCGGCTGACCGAGTTGGGCAAAACGCGGCAGCTGACGCTACACACGGCGCGGCGTACCCCGCGGTGGTGGGTGCGCCGGGAGCCGATCGTGCGCGAGGAGGAGAACGCCGGTCAGCTGGACCTGCTGGGCAGCAGCTGCCTGGCGTTGACCCGGGCGATCATCGCCGCCGACGACACCGAGCTGCAGCCACTGCGGCCGGCGATCGGGCAGCTCGGTGACGTGTTGCAGGGCCTGGCCGCCGCGCCGTCGGACCGCGACGTGCGCCAGGACGCCGCCGACCGGGCCGTGCGGATCGCTCGGGGCACCCGGCAGCTGCCGGCCGACGCGCCGGAGGCTGCGCGGGCGGTCGCGTGGTCGCTGCGGCAGGTCGCGCACGACACGATCGTCTTCGCGGGCATCGACCCCGGGCAGGCCAGCGACGCGGTCACCGGCTCCTGACCGGCGCTGTTTGCCCGGTATGCCGGCGGGTAGGTGCAGCCGGACGGCATACCGAGGAGTGGAGCACCGGATGAAGATCGGCTACAAACTCGCGGCAGAGGCGTTCGGCCCCGCCGAGCTGGTCCGCCAGGCCGTGCTGGCCGAGCAGGCCGGTTTCGACTTCGTGGAGATGAGCGATCACTTCCACCCGTGGCTGGACAACCAGGGGCATTCGCCGTTCGCCTGGACGACGTTCGGGGCGATCGCCGCGCAGACCGATCGGATCGGACTCGCGACCGGGGTCACCTGTCCGACGATGCGTTACCACCCGGCGATCATCGCGCAGGCGGCGGCGACGCTCGCGCTGCTCTCCGACGGCCGCTTCACCCTGGGCGTCGGCGCCGGCGAACGACTCAACGAACACGTGGTGGGACAAGGGTTCCCCGACACGGTCGCGCCACGGCACGAACGGTTGCGCGAGGCGCTGGAGATCATCCACCTGCTCTGGCAGGGCGGCTACCAGTCCTACGAGGGCAAGCATCTGAGCCTGGCCGACGCCCGGGTCTTCGACCTGCCCGACGAGCTGCCGGTGATCGCCGTCGCGGCCAGCGGGGGCGCGTCCGCGCGCATCGCGGCGGAGTGGGGGGACGGCCTGTTCGCGACCGAACCCAAGGCTTCGATCGTCGAGAAGTATGCCGCCGCAGGCGGATCCGGGCCCCGATATGCGGAGGTGCCGATGGCGTGGGCGGCCGACGAGCACACCGCCGCGCAGGCCGTCCTGGACACGACACGATGGGCGCTGACCGGCTGGAAGGTGATGAGCGAGCTGCCCAATCCGGCCAACTTCGCCGCCGCCACCACGACGGTGCGCGAGGAGGACGTCCTGGGCCAGTTCGCCTGCGGCCCCGATCCGCAGCGGTATGTCGACGTCGCCCAGCCGTTCGTGGACGCCGGGTTCGACCACCTGGTGATGCAGAACGCCGGGCCCGACCCGGACGGCTTCCTCGACTTCTATCGCCGCGAGCTCGACGCGCGGATGCGAGCGCTGACGCCGGGACAGCCGTAGCTCGCCGACGCCGCCGGGCGGCCGCCGCACGCGGTGCCCCAGGATGGTGACCTGACCGCACGAGAGGAACGCCCATGAGGGTCACGACCACCACCCTGCAGATGCTCCAGGCACCACCCGATGCCGCGCCGGCACTGCCCGACGACGTGCGGCTGGACCGGGCCGCCGACGTGTCACCCGAATACGCCCGGTTCCTCTACGGACTCGTCGGCGGACCGTGGCGCTGGACCGATCGACTGGGCTGGTCGCGGCAGCAGTGGGTGGACGAGCTGTCGGTGCCCGGCACCGAGTTCTGGATTCTGTATGGCGAAGGCGTGCCGCTCGGCTACCTCCACCTGCAACCGGTGCCGCAGGACGACGGCCTGCACGTGGAGATCCGCTATTTCGGCCTCGTCGAGCAGGCGATCGGGCGCGGCCTCGGCGGCCGGCTGCTCGCGCGCGGCGTCGAGGCTGCCTGGACGATCCCCGAACGCAGCGGCCTGCCGGCCGTCCGGCGGGCGTGGGTGCACACCTGCTCCCTCGACGGCCCCGCCGCACTGGCGAACTACCGGGCCCGCGGCTTCGAGGTGTGCGACGTGCAGGAGTCGGACGAGGACCAGCCGGACGAGCCGCTGGGGTCGTGGGTGTCCACCGGCGGCGACAGCGCGAGGGTCTGACGTCCACGGACCGGAAGGCCGGGCCGGCTGTCTCGGGAGGTCGAACAGATCTTCTGAGGTCTGTCCGCATCCGGGATTCGGAACGGACGTCCGGAGCCGCTAGCCGGCCGAACTCGGCGCTTCGGAGGTGACACCGTGCTGGATGCCGTGAGCAGCAACCGCGGTGATCGCCGCGGCCGCATGTCGCCAATCGTCGGACAACATTCCGATGCCGTCGATGTGACAGGCCTTCAGCGGACCGGCGAGGAACAGCGGCGTCGCGGCATTCAAAGTGGTCAGCACGGTGGCGACCCGGCTGATCCGGCGTGGATTGATTCCCGACAACACACACACGGCGCAGTCGTTGGAGCGTGCGGCGGCGGCCAGAGCCTTCCAAGGTGTGTTCGCTCCCAGCACAACCGGAGCGAGACCCCGATCCAACAGCATCAACGAGAACAGGTGGATCGGCAGATCGTGCAATTCCCCGGGAGGGCACGCCAACAGCACGGACGTCGAGGAATTCGCCGTGAAGGACGGCCGACGAAAAGATCCGACGACCGAGCGAATGATCCCGGAGGCGTGATGCTCGTGCAGCACACCGAGCTTGCCGCTTTCCCACATGTCGCCGACGTGACGCAGCACGGGAATCAGGACATCGGCCACCAGTGAGTCGTTGCCGTACCGCTGCTGGTGGCAGAGCAATTGGTGCTTCAGCAGGTCACCGTCGAGGCCCAGGATCGCATCGAAGACGTCACCCCGGGCATCCAGGACGCCCTGCGCGCTCATCGACCCCACCGCGACTGTCACTCACGCAGCCTACGTGATACGTGAGTAACAGGTGGTCCCGGTGTGGTCCCCGTTGTCGACCTGTGACAACCGAGCCCGCTGGTGCAGCTGATGTCAGCTCAGCGCAGGCTGTGCAGCCACTGGTTGTACGCGCGCAACTCGGCATCCGCGGTCCGGTCCTCTGCGCGGTCGTGGCGCCGCGCGGCGCGTCGGCTGCTGGCGGCCCAGGTCGCGGCGAGAGCGAGCACCAGCGCGAGGTTCGGCAATTCGGTGAAGCCCCACGCCAGTCCCCCGCCCACCTGCTGATCGTGGACCGGTGACAGGTGCCACGCGCTCGGCGGGTCCGCGAAACACGTGGTGAGCAACGTCGTCATACCCATGACGATGACGCCGAAGAAGGCGTGGAACGGCACCGGCAGGAATGCCTCCAGCAATCTGATCGCCGGACCCTGCCGATGCGGGGACGGATCCAGCGCGAGGATCGGCCAGAAGAGCAGGTAACCGGTCAGCACGAAATGCACGAGCATCACATCGTGTCCGAGCCAGTTACTCATCAGCCAATCGATGATCGGCGTGAAATACAGTCCGTAAAGGGTGAGGATGAACAGCGGGATGGTGAAAGCCGGGGCCGTGATGATCGCTGCGACGCGGCTGTTGAGTGCCCGCACCAGGCATCGATGGGAGCGGGAGGCGGCGGGTATCGCCCGCAGCGCCAGCGTGGTGGGTCGGCCCAGCAGCAGGGGGATCGGCGTCACCATGCTCAGCGTCATGTGCTGCACCATGTGCACGCTGAACAGCTCCATCCCATAGCCGTTGATGCCGGTGGCGACCATGAACACGAAGGACGCGATGCCGCAGCCGAACCAGATCGTCCGCCCGACCGGCCAGCCGTCCCCCCGTCGCGTCAGCCGCACGACTCCCCAGCCGTAGAGCACTGCTGCCAGCGCGGCCAGCACGACGAGGATCGGCACGGGCTGCGGATGCCACGCCAGGAAGCGGGGCCAGGTCGGCGGCGCGGTCGGCATCCACATCGGCCCGGTCACGTCGAACATGGCGCTGTGCGGTGTGTGCCTCATCGCTGCCGCAACGAGCTGATCACGGTCTCCGCCTGAGCCTTGGTCCACGCGGTGGCTGCTGGGTGCTGAAGATTCTTCCGGCCTTCAGCGCTCATGAACGACCGCAGCGTGCTCGGAACGCTGCCGGCGGATGCGTACGGAACACCTTCGAGCACGAAGCGCTCACGTCCTGCAGCGTCGAAGAAGAAGACTTCGTCGGAGTGCTGCACGTCGTAGGTCAGCTTCGCGCCGGTGCGCCAGTTGTGTGGTGCCGGCCCGGGGTCGTCGGCGACACGTTTGCGCCATACGCCCAGGTAGTCCCAGAGCGCGTTCACGTTCTTGGCGCTGCCCGTCCACGCCTGCCAGTCCCGTGGTGGGTCGGTGAACAGGCTCCGGTACGCCTGCAGCTGGTCGCGCGTGTCTCGGCCCGGGTCCACCGTCAGCGAGACGAACACCGGAGGTTCGGCTGAGGTATGACGAGCCTCCGCCCGCGCGGTCTGCACCAGCGTCGCAGTGTCCAGGGGACACGTCTCCTGGCACAACGTCATCACGTCCGACAGGACGACGATGCGTCCGCTCAAGTCGGCCAGACTCGTCCTGGTGCCGTCGCTGGTGGTGAAGGTGAGATCCCGGACCGACTTCGGCACGGGCGAGTTCAGCGGGGTGCCGATGCCGTCCGTGCTCGACGAACTGGATGCCGCGGCCTGGGTGGACGCCCCGGAGCCCGCGGAACAGGCCGTGAGGGTGAGCAGAACGAGAGAGCCGATCAGTGCTGTATGCAATCGATGCATGCAGCAAGGGTTGCACGCTCGCCTGAGTGCGTATCCACTCCCTGCGGATTGACGATAGATGCATGCTGCAACAGTTGCTCTATGCTGTGCGGCATGACTGATGAGGTTGGTACGACATCCGAGTCCATCGTCGCGGAACTGGCAGGCGACGACGCAGCCAGTGTGCTGGCCGGCCAGGCCGACATCGTCGACGCAGTGCTCGCGGCCAACCGGGTTTTCGTCGCCGTTGCCGCGGGGGCGCTGGCCAACCTGGAACCCGAGGTCACGCTGCCCCAGTTTCGGGCGCTGGTGCTGATCGACATCCATGACGCAATGACGGTCGCGCAGCTGGCCGACGCACTCGGCGTGGTGCCGTCGACGGCGACGCGCATGTGTGACCGGCTGGTCGCCAAACAGCTGGTCGATCGCGTCGTGGACAGCAGCAACCGGCGTCAGATGACCCTGACGCTGCGGCCGGAGGGACGTGCTCTGATCGAGCAGAGCACGCGGCAGCGCAAACGGGAGATCAACCGGCTGCTGCAGAGCATCCCGGCGCAGGCACAGGCCGAACTCGCGAGCGCACTGGGCCTCCTGGTGCAGGCCGCCCACGGAAGTGACCGCACGCGCGCGGACGCGCGGCAGCACGGCGGTGCGCGGTGACGATCGTCCAGACGCAACTGCGCTCCGCCGGCGCCGCCGCCGGCGGTTGGGTACGTCGCAGCAGCTACCTGCAGAAATGGGTCGTGCTCGGAGCGGTGATCGGTGTCATCGCCGGAGCGGGCGCGATCGTGTTTTACCTGGCATTGCAGGCGGCCGGGCATCTGCTGCTGGAGGACATCGGCGGATACACCGTGCCCAGTCCCGCCGCCGAAGGGGGCGCGACCGGCGACGGGCACTTCAGCCGGTGGTGGGCCATCCCGCTCGTCGTGGCGCTCGGTGGGCTGCTGTCGGGCCTGCTGGTGACCAAGTTCGCCCCTGAAGCCGAGGGGCACGGCACGGATGCGGCGATCGACGCCGTACACCGCAACCCCCGCATGATCCGCAGCCGGGCCGTCCTGGTCAAGATCATCACCTCGGCGCTGACCATCGGCTCCGGTGGATCCGGTGGCCGCGAAGGCCCAACCGCACAGATCTCCGCCGGATTCGGTTCTCTGCTGGCCCGCACCCTGGACCTGACCGCCGAGGACGGCCGGATCGCCGTGTCGGTCGGGATCGGGTCAGGCATCGGCGCCATCTTCGGCGCACCGCTCGGTGGCGCGGTGCTTGCGGCGGACATCGTCTATAAGGACGACTTCGAGGTCGAGGCGCTGGTGCCGGGCCTGGTCACCTCGATCGTGGCGTACACGGTGTTCGGTTTCGCCGAAGGATTCACGCCGATGTTCGGGTATGCCGCGGCGGGATACCGGTTCGACCATCCCGTCCAGCTGGTCTGGTTCGCTGTCATCGGTGTCGTGGCAGGGCTGGTCGGGCTGACGTACAGCACGACCTTCTACGGCTTCGCCGATTTCGTGAAGCGGCTGCCCGGCAACACGATCGTCAAGCCGGCCGTCGGCGGCTTGGCAGTGGGGCTGATCGCCCTGGCGATCCCGCAGGTGCTCGGCACCGGCTACGGCTGGGTCCAGATCTCCCTGACCCGGCAGGGGCTGCTCGGCGTACCGCTGTGGACCATCCTGTTACTGCCGCTGGCCCGGATCGCCACCACCGCGCTATCGATCGGGTCCGGCGGATCCGGCGGCATCTTCGGACCCGGCATGGTGATCGGCGCGTTCACCGGAGCCGCCGTATGGCGGGTGCTGGAGACCTTCGCCCCGGGCGTGCCACACAGCCCGGCACCGTTCGTCATCGTCGGCATGATGGCGTGTTTCGGCAGCATCGCCCGGGCACCGCTGGCAATCATGCTGATGGTCGCGGAGATGACCGGGAACCTGGTCATCCTGGCCCCCGCCATGGTGGCGGTCGGGATCGCCTACCTGATCGTGCGGCACTTCGACAAAACGATCTACCGGTCCCAGCTGACCAATCGCGACGAAGCCATCGCCGCCCGGCTCCGGCAGGGTCTACCGCTGCTGGCCCGCGTGCCGGTCGCCGATGCGATGGCGACACCACGTCTGGTGCTGCACGAGAACGATCACCTCACGAACGCTGTGGAGCGTCTGTCCGCGGCAGGGATCCCCGGTGCACCCGTGGTCGATGTCCAGGAGCGCTTCCTCGGCACGGTGACCCTCGCCGAGCTGCGCGCGCCGGCAGCCAAGGACCCGGGCGGCGCCATCCGGCGCCGGATCGATGCGACCGCACCGTCGGTGGAGACCGCGGCCACCTTGGATCAGGCGGTCGACGCGCTGCCGGCGACCGTGCATTGGCTGACAGTGCTGGACGACCAGCGCCATGTGCGCGGCATCGTCGCCTTCAGCGATGTCGTGCGCGCCTATCACCGCATGCTCCGCGCGGATGCGCACCGGATGTCCCGCGTGGCATCCAGCGCCGGCATCCAGGACGTCCAGGTCGGTGCCGGCTCTGCGCTGGTGGGACGCCGCCTGGACGAGCAGATGCTGCCGGACGGCGTGATCGTGGTGGCGGTTCGTCGCGCGGACGCGATGCTGCTGGGTCTCGGAGCGGTCCGGCTCGATGTGGGCGACCAGATCACCGTGCTGGTACGCCCGGACCGGCAAGACGACATCCGGCCGCTCTTCGACGGCGATCCGGTCACCGCTCAACGCACCAGCGCCGCCGACCCGGGCATACCCACCGACGGAGCCTGAGCATGCCGCCCCCGTGGTTGATCGTCCTGTCGTGGTGCGGACTGGCAGCGGGCGTCCTGTCCGCCGCGTACATCGCCGGCGACATCCTGCTCCGCCGGTACCGGCAGCCGATGCCGGTCATGGAGGCCGTCTGGCCGATCAGCGGGTTGTACTTCCTGCCGGTCGCCATCTGGTCCTATCACCGGTTCGGGCGCCCGATGAGTCGCCGCTGGCAGACCGAGCGTCATCGCGCCGGGGCACCGGAGAAACCGCGCTGGGCCTCGGTCGCCGTCGGGGTGAGCCATTGCGGTGCGGGTTGCACGCTCGGCGACATCATCGCCGAGTTCGCCCTCTTCGCGGTCGGTGCCACGATCGCGGGGCAGACGCTGTTCGCCATGTTCGTCGGTGACTACGTGGCCGCCATCATCCTCGGCGTCGCTTTCCAGTTCTTCGCGATCGCGCCGATGCGCGGCCTCGGCATCGCCAAGGGCCTCAAGGAAGCGGCCAAAGCAGACCTGCTGTCACTGACTGCCTTCGAGGTGGGTCTGTTCGGCTGGATGGCACTGACGTACTACGTCTTCTTCCCCGCGCCGCACCTCGAACCCAGCTCACCGGTCTACTGGTTCCTGATGCAGATCGGCAGGGTCATCGGCTTCTTCACCGCCTGGCCGGCCAATGTCTGGCTGCTCAAGCAGGGCATCAAGGAAGCGATGTGAGGTTCCTGCCGTCAGCGGCTCCGGCCCGCGACGGGTGAGGCCACCCGGTTGCGGGTAACCCGCTGCGGTGGACGAGGACGCCCTGCAACGCTATGCCGAACGCGACAGCAACGCCGCCCAGGTGACGGGCTGGCGGCACCACCCCCTGGTCGCGCAGACCGGCAAGACCGGTCTGGACGCGGGGGTGGCCTACGCGCTGGCCAACCTGCTGCCCACGCCGCTGGACCAGCACGCGTACTACGCACCGCTGGGCGCGATTACCGTGATGTATCCGGCCGTAGCGGATTCCGTGTGGCAGGCACTCAAGGCGGTCAGCGCCGTGCTGGTCGGTGTCGGCCTCGCTCTGCTGACCATGGTGATCGCCTGGCCCGACGCGTTCAGTGTGGCCGGTGTCGTCGGAGTCGGCACGGCCGTCGGTGGGCTGGCCTGGTTCGGCGAGCAGCGCAGCTGGTTGCCGCTGGCGGCCCTGTTCGTGCTGACCGCCAGCCAGCCGAACACCGAGAGTTACGTCTCCGGATACCTCGTCGCGCTGCCGTTGGGCGCGATCGTGGGGATCGCGGCGAACATCCTGATCTTTCCCTCACTGTCGTTGTACGACCTGCGCGCCGCGGTGCGAGATCTTCGGCTCACGGTGGTGGGCCAGCTGCGTCAGATGGCCGCCCTACTGCGCGACGGCGACGGGCCGCACTCGGACCGATGGCAGGAATCCCTCACCGGGCTGGAGGATCCCCGCGCCAACGTCCGCGCACTACAGACGGCGGCGAAACGGGCCCGGCGCGGCAACATCCGGTCTCGACGGTGGTCCGGTTCACAGCGAGACCTGTTGGCTCTCGCGACCGCTCTGGAACGCTGCAGCTTCTTGGTGGAGGACCTCGGCATCATGCTGACCGAGTTCGACAGCGACACGCACCCGTTCCTCGACAGTGACCTGGGGCGAATGGCCGGTAGCACCCTGGTCACCTTGGCCGACATGTTCGACCACCCGCTGGAGACGGCACCCGGCACCGAGCGAACTCGCTCCGCCCAGCACGCCGTCGACCAGTTGATCGAGGCGGTGGACGGCAGCAAGTTCCACGATCGGCACAGTCGGCTGCTCGCCGGCGCGGTCGCCCTGACCGCCAGTCGCTGCCTGCTCAGCTTCGCCCGACGCCACGGCATCGACGAGACCGCACCAGAGTAAGGCGCGTCCGAGTAGGGGCTGGCCGGCGGGTTTGGTGGCGTCAGCGTCGCAGCACGGACCGTGCCAAAGCCTGCCCTGGGGAGAGTTCGGTACAGGCGGCCCTGACATCCGACGCATGACAGGCGGCGGCCCGCGCAGCGGCTACGGTCGATCAGTGGGTGTGCACAACTTCCTGATCGAAGGCGTCTCCGGGGCGGGCAAGACCTCCGTCTGCATGGAGTTGCGGCGCCGCGGCTACCACGCCCTCAACGGCGACACCGACCTTGCCTACCAAGGTGATCCGGCGACCGGCGAGCCGACTGATGTACCGTCCCACTGGCACCATCTCTGGCGCGTACCGCAGGTGCGAGCCCTGGTTGCCGACCGGTCCGAGCGATACACGTTCTTCTGCGGGGGCTCCCGTAACCGCTCCATGTTCATCGATCTCTTCGACGCCGTGTTCGTCCTGGACATCGACCTGGACACCCTGCACGAACGACTCGACAAGCGACCTGCGGACGAGTTCGGCGGGCGGTCAGGTGAGCGCGACCTGGTGGTGCGGCTGCATCGGAGCCAGGAGGATCGCCCGGAGCAGGGTATCTCGATCGACGCCACCGCACCGTTGAGTGCCGTCGTCGACGGGATCGTGCGCCGTGCGACAACGGCGGATCCGGCGGGTGGACGCTCTCCGTGAACAGGTGAGTCAGCCGACCGGAGCGGGTGGCTCTTGCGGTGAGACATCGGTCTTCTCGGTGATCCGTCGCACCACGTCGCCGGCCAGGTCCTCCTGCGCCTTGGCTCGCTCGGCCTCGCGCTGCTGGACCTCGGTCCGGGCGGCCTGCCACGCCGACCAGTGCCCCGAGACGAGCGCCCACAGTGACAGCGCCGACACGTAGACCACCGAGCTGAGCCAGCCCATGACCAACGAGACCGGGATCATCACGATCCAGCAGACCGCCAACCACCCGTTCACCCGGCGCATGAACGTCGGGTCGCCCTGACACATCTCCCACAGCCTGCGAGTGCGCTGCACCATGCCGGTTCACTTCCTCTGCGAGCCACCGGCGGCGCACGCCTCCGGAAGCGGAATGGTGCTGAACCGGTACCCGGCGACACGTCGCAGATCACTCGCGAACAGCTGGAATCAACAGGGAATTCGCCGGGGGCGAAGCGGTATGGCGCGCCGCGGACGCGGCGGTATGACGTGCAGAACCAACGTGCCGAACCGACGCGCCGGACCGGACGCAGACGGCCGCCGCGGGCGGGCAGGCCGGCCCGTCCGCGAGGGGGCGAGCCGGTCAGCCCTCGTCCTGGACTGACCGGCTCTGAGCGAGTGACCGTCCCAGGGCCAGCGCCTCACCTGACGCCGCCGTACCCGCCCCGGCGCTGCGCCACACGCCCTTCACCGTGAAAATCTCAGCCGAAAATCTCAGCCGGCGCGCCGCCGACGGTGAGGAGGCGGCCGTCGCGCCGTGCCGCAGCACCGGTATTCGGTCCTCAGCAGTCGAACCTCAGGAGTCGAAACCGAGCCCTACCCGGTCCAAGGCTCGCAGCCACAGATTGCGGCGTCCTTCGTGGTCGTCGGCGTGCGCCAGCGACCGGCGCGTCGCCTCGATGCCGAGGAAGGCGAACGGCTCCGGTGGGAAGGGCAGCGGCTTGGTGCGCACCAGTGGCGTGCGGGTGCGCTCGGTGTCAAGGCCATCGAGCAGGTCGAGCATCACCTGCGCACCGAAACGGCTGGCACCGACACCGAGCCCGGTGTAGCCGAGCGCGTAGGCCACCCGGTGGTCGTATGCCGCCCCGAAGAAGGCACAGAACCGGGTGCACGTGTCGATCGCGCCACCCCACCGGTGACTGAAGCCGATGCCGGCCAGCTGCGGGAACGTCGTGTCGAAGTGCTCGGCGAGCTTCCGGTAGGTCTCCGGCCGGTCGTCATACGCGGGTTTCATCCGGCGGCCGTAGTGATAGACCGCGTCATACCCGCCCCAGAGGATCCTGTTGTCGGCGGTGAGCCGGTAGTAGTGGAACTGGTTGCCGCTGTCACCGAACCCCTGGCGGTGCCGCCAGCCGATCGCCGACAGCTGCTGGTCGGTCAGCGGCTCGGTCATCAGCACGTGGTCGTAAACGGGCACGCAATGCAGCCGTAGCCGGCGCAGCAGCGACGGAAACACGTTGGTGGCCAACGCGACTCGCTCCGCGCGCACCGTGCCGTGATCGGTGCGCAGCTCGATGCCGGCGTCGGTTCTGCGCAGCTCGCGCACCGGCGTGTGCTCCACGATCCGCACGCCCAACTGCTCGGCGACATCCGCCAGCCCCCAGGCGAGCCGCGCGGGGTCGAGCATCGCGACGCCGTCCCTGTCCCAGACACCGCCGCGGAAGGTGGGCGAGTCCAGCTCCGCGCGCACCGCCTCCCGGTCCAGGTAGTCCCCGTCGGAAACCGTTGCCGGGTCGGGCAATTGGTAGTCCTCGGTCGCGACGTCGACCTCGCCGGTGCGTTCGAAGTGGCAGTCGATGCCGTAGCGGGCCACGGTCTCCTCGATCTGGTCGAGGTTGCGCATCCCGAGCCGGTCCAGCTCGGTCTGCGCCGCCTCGCCGAACCGGCTGACGCCGTTGTCGTGACCGTGGGTGAGGCTGGCGGCGCAGAAGCCGCCGTTGCGGCCGGTCGCCGCCCACGCCAGGCGGCCACCCTCCAGCAGCAGCACGTCCCGGTCGGGGTTCGCCTCCTTGGCCAGCACGGCCGCCCACAACCCGCTGAATCCACCTCCCACGACGGCGAGTTCGCAGGAGGTGTCCGCATCCAGCGGCGGGCGCGCCGCCGGACGGTCCGGAGTGTCCAGCCAGAACGGCACGCGGCGCGCCGCACCGATGCGAGCGTCGATCGACGTCATACCGGCCTGCTCAGTCCTTCTTCCGGCGCCCGGCCAGGATGCTGTATGCCGCCAGGATCAACCCGAAGAGGAAGATGAGCGTCCCCATCACGTTGACCTGGGCCGGGATGCCGAGGCGCGACGAGCCGTAGACCCACAGCGGGAACGTCACCGTCTGACCGGCGTTGAAGCTCGTCGTGACGAAGTCGTCGACCGACAGCGCGAAGGACAGCAACGCGCCGGCCAGGATGCCCGGCATGATCATCGGCAGGGTCACCTTGCGGAACGCGACGGCCGGCGTCGCACCCAGATCGAGCGCCGCCTCCTTGAGCGACCCGTCCAGTCCGGCGACCCGCGCCTGCACGGTCACCGCCACGAACGGGATGCAGAACATGATGTGCGCCAACAGGATCGTGACGTAACCACGCGGGATGTTCAGCGTCAGGAACAGCGACAGCAGCGACGTACCCAGCACCAGCTCCGGTGTCGCGATCTGCGCAAAGACGACCAGCGACAGCGGCCCTTTGCCGCGGAAGCGGTAGCGCCCCAGCGCCATACCGAGCGCGCCGCCGATGGCCACCGACACGATCGTGACGATGACGGCGATGGTGAGGGAGTTGATCAGCGCGTCGGTCAGCCCGCCGATCGCGAAGAGCTCCTTGTACCACCGAAAAGTGAAGCCCTGGAAGGTGATGTTGTAACGGCCCTTGGTGTTGTTGAAGCCGAACAGGATCATCACGAAGATCGGCAGGCACAAGTAGGCCAGGACCGCCCACGTGTAGACCGGCAGAATGTAATAGGTCCACTTCCGCTTCGGCTTGCGCCGGGCCGGCCGGGTCGCGACCGGCGCCTCCTTGAGCATCGTCATAGCGCCGCCGCCTCCATCACGTCCTTGGTGCCCAGTGCCCGGGCGTAGGCGAAGATGCCGATCAGCAACGCGCCCATCAGCGTGAACGACAGCGCCGATGCGGCCGCGTAGTCGTTGTTGGTGAGGTAGAGGGTGTAGATGACGTTGCCGATCATGGTGGTCTTGGCGCCACCCAGCAGCTGGGCGTTGACGAAGTCGGACGCGACCGGGACGAACGTCATCAGCACGCCGGCGAAGATGCCGGGAATGGTGAGCGGCAGCACCACCCGCAACAACGCCTGGAACTTGCTGGCGTAGAGGTCGTTGGCCGCCTCCATCAGCCGGGGATCCAGCCGTTCGATCGAGACATACAGCGGCAAGACCATGAACGGCAGGTAGTTGTAGGTCAATCCACAGATGACCGCCACCGGCGTGGCCAGCAGGTGGAAGTCGGAGCCGACCAGGTGCAGGTCCTTCAGCGTGCCGAACACGAAGCCGTTGTCGGCCAGGATGAACTGCCACTGCAGGGTGCGGATCACGAAGGATACGAAGAACGGCAACAGGATGATCAGTAGGTAGGTCGACTTGTGCCGGCCGCCGCGCATCGCGATCCAGTAGGCCATCGGGTACGCCAGCGCGATGGTCAGCAGCGTGACGATCAACGCGTAGACGATCGACCGGATGAACTGGTCGTGGTAGAGGCTGATCGTGTGCCAGTAGGTCGCGACGTGGAACGTCTGCGTGAAGCCGTGGATGAAGTCGCCGGTCATCAGCGACAGCGACAGCAGATAGATCATCGGTATGACGAAGAAGATCGCCAGCCACAGGCCGCCCGGCAGAGCCAGCCAGTAACCGGTGAACCGGCCCAGCCGACGACGCAGCGGGCTGAGCTGGACGTCGTTGTCGGACGTCGCGCTGCTCATCGCACCGCCTCCGGGCAGGAGCGCCGGTGTGCGATCACGACTCGTAGACCGGCTCGAAGATCTGGTTCCATACCGGCACCTCCTCCGGCGTCAACGTGGCATAGCGATAGAGCTTGGACTCCATCTCCTTGGTCGGGAAGACCAGCGGGCTGTCGGCGATCTGCAGCAGCGACTCGCGGTCGTCCTTGCTGGTAGCGGCCTTGGCGTCGGCGAGGATGTACTTCTTCGCACTCGGCACCGGCGTGAAGTAGTTGACGTATTCGGCGATCATCGCGGCGATCTGCGGCTGGTAGACGAAGTCGATCAGCTCCATCGCCGACACCGGATTGTGCGAATACCGCGGGATGCACAGGTTGTCGGTCCACACGACCGCACCCTGCTCCGGCACGACGAACTTCAGGTCCAGGCCCGGCGTGGATGCATTGGCCTGGAAGATGTCGCCGGACCACGCCATGGTGACCCACAGGTCACCCTTGGACAGCGGCGAGATGTAGTCCTGCTGGTAGTAGGCCCGCACGAACCCCTGGTCGCGCTGCTGGGTCAGCTTCTTGGCCGCCCGCCGCCAGTCGTCCTCGGTCGACTTGGCGGGGTCCACCCCGATGCCGACGAGGGCGAAGTTGGGCAGATCCTGGTTGTCGGCGAACATGCCGACCTTGCCCTTGAACGCCGGGTCGAAGAGATCGTCGAAACTGGTGATCGGCCGCTTGACGTACTTGGGGTTGTAGGCGATGCCGGTGATGCCCGACTGCCACGGCACGGTGTATTTGTTCCCCGGGTCGAAGGTCGGGTTCTGGGCGGTCTTGTCGGCATACTTGAAGAAGTTCGGCATCCGCGAATGATCAAGCGGGATCAGGTAATTCAGCTCCCGCATCTGCGTCAGGTAGATGCCGTTGGTGAGCACCATCAGGTCGTAACCGGTGGCCTGCCCGGACGCCAGCACCGGCCGAATGGTGCCGACGAAGGAGTCCATGTCCTGGATGACCTCCTCGTACTTCACCTTGATGCCGGTCTTCTTGGTGAACTCCACCAGCGAGGGGTGCACGGTCTTGCCGTTGACCTTGCCCACGTCGATGTAGAGCGGCCACTGCGCCCAGTCGAGGAACCTGCTCGGCTTCTTGTCGCTCCAGTAGTCGCCGGGTATGGCGCTCGCGCGCGCCCCGGGCACCGAGCAACCGGCGACCACACCGGCACCGGCGAGCAGGGCGGCCGCCTGCAACAGGTCACGGCGGCTGAACCGGCGCTGGGTCAGGCCGCGCAGGGCCGCGGGTCCGGGATCGCGTGTCGGCTCAACCGGCGTCATCCGCGGCACCTCCCTCGTCCGCCGCGGCACCGACCAGGTGCAGCGAGTGCAGCGGTCGCCAGCTGAGCCAGACGGTGTCGCCGCGTCGCGCCGTGGCGTCCGCGGTCGAGCCGTTCTGCTCCAGCACGGTCAGCGTCTCACCGCCGTTGAGACGCACCTCGTAGGTGTTGGAGGTGCCCAGGTAGACCATCTCCGAGACCGTCCCCTGCACCATGCACCGACGGTCACCGGTGGTCGGTTCGTCGTGCGAGAGCACGATCTTCTCCGGCCGGACGCTGATCGTGATGCGTTCGCCGACGGCTGCGTCGTCGGTCGGCACCAGCACCCGGCCGTCGGCGCCGGCATCGATCAGCGCGATGCCGTCGTCATACGCGGTGACGGTGCCCTCCATGATGTTGGAGGTGCCGAGAAAGCCTGCCACGAAACGAGTCCGGGGCCGTTCGTAGAGCTCCTGCGGGCTGCCGACCTGCTCGATCAGGCCGGCGTTCATCACCACGAGGCGGTCACTCATCGTCAGCGCTTCCCCCTGGTCGTGGGTGACGAAGACGAAGGTGATGCCGACTTCGCGCTGAATGCGCTTGAGCTCCACCTGCATCGCCTGCCGCAACTTGAGATCGAGTGCAGCCAGCGGCTCGTCGAGCAGCAGCGCACTGGGCCGGTTGACGAGCGCGCGGGCCAGCGCGACCCGCTGCTGCTGGCCGCCGGACAACTGCTGCGGCCGCCGGTTGCCGCGTTCGCCCAGCCCGACGATCTCGAGCATCTCGCCGACCCGGGTGCGCACCTCGGCCTTGTCGATCCGCTTGCGCTCCAGGCCGAACGCGACGTTCTGCTCGACGGTCATGTGCGGGAAGAGCGCGTAGCTCTGGAACACGGTGTTGACGTCCCGCTTGTACGGCGGCACCCCGACCATGTTCTGGCCGTGCAGCAGGATCTCCCCCGCAGTGGGCTCCTCGAAGCCGGCGATCATCCGCAGGGTGGTGGTCTTGCCGCAACCGGAGGGCCCGAGGAGGCTGAAGAACTCGCCTTCCCCGATGGACAGGTCGAGCCGCTGCACCGCCTGGAAGGTCTCGCTCTTGGAGAAGAAGGTCTTCTCGACACCGCGCAGGTCGATGGCTGCGGTGCTCACCTCCGACGCCGTCTCGCGTTGCTGTTCATCGGCCTGACTGGTCATCCGTCGGCTCCCATCGGTCATGGGTGAAGCCACTGCGCTTCGGTGGGCAGCACCCTAGCCTCAGCAACGGTTCTCGTGAAGAGTTGTTGAAATATTTGCTGATAGATGTCTCATCATTCGATTCTGCTTCGGAATTCGTCGTGAAACCTCTTGTCAGCCACGGACGCCATACGCCACCATCGGCGTATGACGGCACGGCCCCTGTGGTGGGACGGCATCGCCCCAGCCCACCGGCGCGCGCTCACCGACGACACGACGGTGGACGTCTGCATCGTCGGCGCCGGCTTCACCGGCCTGTGGTCGGCCTACTACCTGTTGCGGACCGACCCGTCGCTGTCGGTGCTGGTGGTCGACGCCGAGCACGCCGGCTTCGGCGCGAGCGGCCGCAACGGCGGGTGGGTGTCGGCGCTCTACCCGACACCACCGCAGCGGCTCGCCGCCGCACACGGTGACGCGGCCGCGCGGGCGCAGTATGCCGCGCTGCGCGACAGTGTCACCGAGGTCGGCCGGGTGGTCGAGGCCGAGGGCATCGACTGCGCCTTCCACCACGGCGGCACAGTGGTGGCCGCGCGCAGCCGTGCCCAGCTCGCCCGTGCCCGCGACGAGGTGGCGCACGCGCAGCAATGGGGATTGCACACGCAGTTCCTGGAACGCGGTCCGGCCCTCGAAAAGCTCCGGGCCGCAGGCACGTTGGGTGCCACCTACAACCCGCACTGCGCCCGCGTCCAGCCGCGCCGGCTGGTCGACGGCATCGCGGCCGCGGTGGAGCGGCTGGGCGGCCGGATCGCCGAGCAGACCTCCGTCACCTCCATCGAGCCCGGAGTCGCGCGCACCGCCGCCGGGCCGGTGATCCACGCCGGCAGCATCATCCGCGCCACCGAGGCGTGGGCCGCGCACCTGCCGGGATCGACCCGGGCCGTCGCGCCGGTCTACTCGCTGATCGTCGCGACGGAGCCGCTGACCGCCGCCCAGTGGGAGCAGATCGGCCTGGCCGACGCCGAGACGTTCAGCGAGCACCGGCACGTGATCGTCTACGGGCAGCGCACCGCCGACGACCGCCTGGTCTTCGGCGGGCGCGGTGCGCCATACCACTTCCGGTCCGGCATCCGGCCGGAGTTCGACGAGGACCCGAAGGTCTTCGAGGCGCTGAGATCCTCACTGCGACAGATGTTTCCGGTGCTGGACGGCGTGCGCTTCACCCATGCGTGGGGTGGCGCCCTGGGCATACCTCGCGACTGGCAGCCCAGTGTCGGCTATGACCCGGCGACCGGGCTGGGCTGGTCCGGCGGGTATGTCGGCGACGGCGTCGCGCTGAGCAATCTGGCCGGCCGGACCGTTGCGGAGCTGGTCACCGGCCGGCGCACCGAGATCGCCGACCTGCCGTGGGTGCAGCATCATTCGCGCGGCTGGGAGCCGGAGCCGCTGCGGTGGCTGGGCATCAACGCCGGGTTGCAGGTGGCGTCCTGGGCGGACCACGAAGAACGGCTGACGCACCGGCCCGCCAGACTGGGCAGGCTGTTGTCGTTCCTCACCGGCCACTGAACACCCAGGAGAAGCACCATGATCGATGTCGTCGAGCGCTCCATCAGCGACCTGCGCGCCGCGCTCGAGTCGGGCGGGACGACGGCCGTCGAGCTGGTCGACGCCTACCTGGCGCGCATCGCGGCGTATGACGGACCGGACACCGAGACGGCGCTGAACGCGGTCGTCGTGCCCAACCCGGCGGCGCGGGCGGAGGCCGAGGCGTCGGACGCGCGGCGAGCGCGCGGCGAGACGCTGGGGCCGCTGGACGGCATTCCCTACACCGCCAAGGACAGCTACCTGGTGCAGGGCCTGACCGCGGCAGCCGGCAGCCCGGCGTTCGCGAAGCTGGTGGCGCAACGCGACGCGTTCACCATCGAAAGGCTGCGCGGCGGCGGCGCGATCTGCCTCGGGCTGACCAACATGCCGCCGATGGCCAACGGCGGCATGCAACGCGGGCTCTACGGCCGGGCCGAAAGCCCCTACAACGCCGACTACCTGACCGCACCCTTCGCCTCCGGGTCCTCCAACGGCTCGGGCACGGCCACGGCGGCCAGTTTCGCGGCGTTCGGGCTGGGCGAGGAGACCTGGTCCAGCGGCAGGGGGCCGGCCTCCCACAACGGGCTGTGCGCCTACACGCCCTCGCGTGGGGTGATCTCGGTGCGCGGCAACTGGCCGCTCGTGCCGACCATGGATGTCGTCGTGCCGCACACCCGGACCATGGCCGACCTGCTCGAGGTGCTGGACGTCATCGTCGCCGACGACGCCGAAGCTCGCGGCGACTTCTGGCGGGTGCAGCAGCGGGTGCCGATCCCGGCCTCGTCCACGGTTCGGCCGCCGTCCTATCCCGCACTAGCGCAAGACGTTTCACTGTCCGGCATACGGCTCGGCATACCGCGGATGTACGTCAACGCCGACCCCGACGCCGGCACCGGGACGACGATCGGCGGCCCGACCGGCGAGCGCATCGAGACCCGGCCGTCGGTCATCGCGCTCTGGGAGGCGGCCCGCGCGGACCTGGAGGCGGCCGGCGCCGAGGTTGTCGAGGTCGACTTCCCGGCGGTGTCCAACTACGAGGGCGACCGGGCCGGCGCGCCGACCGTCCGCACGCGCGGGCTCGCCGGCCAGGACTTCCTCGACGAGGAGATCAACGGCCTGTCCGCGTGGGCCTGGGAGGACTTCCTGGCCGCGAACGGCGACCCGGCGCTGTCCTCCCTGGCGGCCGTCGACGGCGCGACGATCTTCCCGCAGCCGCCGGGCGTGCTCGACCGCTACACCGGCTTCCCCGACGACATCGCCACCTACCCCGACTGGGTGCGTAACCACCCCGGCGCCACGCTGGACGACCTGCCGACGATCCCGGACGGGCTGGCCGGTCTGGAGCGCACCCGGCAGGTCGACCTGGAGGACTGGATGTCCGCGAATCGCCTTGACGCGGTGCTGTTTCCGGCGGTCGCCGACGTCGGGCCCGCGGACAGCGACGTCAACCCGGCCTCGGCCGACCTCGCCTGGCGCAACGGCACCTGGGTCGCCAACGGCAACCTGGTGATCCGGCATCTCGGCATACCGACGGTCACCGTGCCGCTGGGCGTCATGGCCGACATCGGCATGCCGGTCGGGCTCACGTTCGCGGGCCGGGCGTATGACGACAACGCCCTGCTGCGCCTGGGCGTGGCGTTCGAGGCGCTCGGCTCCCGGCGCATCGCACCGCCGCGGACGCCACCGTTGTGAGGCGACGGCGTCGCGAATCTGTCAGCGGCTGCGGCGCCCCGGTCGCCGCGCCGCCCGGGCGACGCGGCGGTCGTTGAACTCCTGGGCGTTGACCGTGATCCACAGACACGCACCCGCGACCGGTACCTCGACGACCGCCGCAAGTCCGATGGCCTGGATCCGCTCGGCCGTCGTCGCCGACGTCACCACGTCGAACCACGCGTCGATGATCAGCGCAGCAGCCGTCGCGGCCGACAGCGCGGGCAGCCATCTGCCACCGCGTAGCGCCGCGAACGCGGTGCCGCCCAGCACCAGGATCAGGCCGATGTCGAAGCCGGTCCAGGCGATGTCGTAGTGCGCCGCTGTCGCGCGCGCCGGCAGCGTCCAGGCGAGATAGACCGTCCACGGGATCAGCAGCACCGCACCACCGCCCAGCACCAGTGCAGCGGTCCAGACGATTCGCGGAACGCCTTGCGACGGTGGGCGATCCGGGTCGTATGCCGCCATGCGGGCATCCTCGTCCGCCGCCCGGGAGCGTTCAGATGCGGGCATACCGTGCCCGGCCGAACAGGTAGACCCCGAAGCACGCGAGGCCGAGGCCCATCAACGTCAGCAGCAGCTGGCCGGCCACCGCGTGCCCCAGCGTGGAGAGCGCGCCGTCCAGGCCCTTGGCGTCGGAGGACCGATGGCGCACCGCCGCCACCACGAAAAGCACGCCGACGATGCCGAGTGCGACGCCCTTGGCGGCATACCCGATGCGACCGATCCAGATGATCACCGTGCCTGGATGCTCGCGCAGATCCTCGACGAAGCGGGTCCGCGCCCCCTTGTAGACGTGGTAGGCACCGACGCCGACGATGACCAGGCCGATGATCGCGACCAGCCACCGACCGCCCTGGTGTTTCATCACCGTGGCAGTGAAGTCCGTGGACTTGGAAGAGCTCGACTTGCCGTGATCGCGGACGAAGGAGAGCGACGTCCAGGCCATGGCCAGATAGACCACGGCGAGCGCGACGGCGCCGATGCGGTCCGTGACGCCGTGCTGGAACACGGCCCGGCTCAGCTGCCACAGCGCGAGCGCGACGAAGCCCACCACGAACACGATCAGCAACGCCTTGCCGGCCGGGTTCTGGGCCAGTGTCGCGAGCGCCCCGGACTGGTCCGGTGACTTGCTCGACCGATGGAAGGCGACGCGCACCGCCAGAAAAGCGATCAGCAGGTGCAGCACCCCACTCGCGACGAACCCGGCTCGGGCTCCGATGTCGAGCGCGGTGCTGTTCTTGACCTGCCGGGCACCGTCCCGGGCATCGCAAATGTCCACGACGCAACCCAACCACCCGCGGATCCGATGCACCACACGCCGCGGACGGTTCGTCCGCCACCGCAATTAACCGGTTAGGAGTGTGCGCCGCTGGGTACGGTCCGTTTCCCAACACCCTCAGATTGCGGAGGCAACCATGATCGTGCTCGGCATCGTCCTCATCATCCTCGGCCTACTCGTCGCCAGCCTTAAAGTGCTGCTGTGGATCGGCATCGTGCTGCTGATCGTCGGCCTCGTCCTCAACCTGATCCCGATCGGCGGCTCCCGGCGCCGGGTCTATTAGCCCGGCCGCCGTCCACGGTCGGCCCAGCGCAGTGCCACGGCGGGCAGTGCCACGGCGCGCGCCACATTGAGCTGCTGGCCCGCGGTGTCCGGCGACACCATCTCGCCGACACCGTCCCGGCAGGCACCATCTCGGCGACACCGTCCCGGCATCGACGCCGCTGCGCAGGCAGCGCGTCGGTGCCGGTGATGCTGTGCGGGCCCCCGCCCCGCCCACAACCAGCAACTGTCGCCGGCCCGCACGCCAGAAGCGCCCCGCGCGCGCATGCCGCCGTCGCCGACAAGGATTCGCCGTCAGCCGCAGGTGCGGGGCGATGTGTCAGATCAGGTAGCGCAGCATCGGGCTGTCCAGCGGGATCGGCTCGACCACCAGCGGCGACGCCTCGGCGCGCGCCAGCAGCGCGTCGTACGACGCGGGGTCGCCGAGTTCGACACCGACCATCGCGGGACCGAACTCGCGGTTGTTGCGCTTGACGTATTCGAAGAACGTGATGTCGTCGTCCGGGCCGAGGATGTCCTGCAAGAAGCGGCGCAGCGCGCCGGGTTCCTGCGGGAAGTCGACGAGGAAGTAGTGCTTGCGGCCCTCGTGCACCAGGGCACGTTCGATGACCTCGGCATACCGGCTGACGTCGTTGTTGCCACCGGACAGGACGGCGACGACGGTCGCGTCGGCGGCGATGCCGCGCCGGTCCAGGTCGGCCATCGCCATCGCACCGGACGGTTCGGCGATGATGCCGTCGACCTGATAGAGGCGCAGCATCTCCTGGCAGATGGCACCGGTCTCGACGGTGACGACCTCGACACCGGCACGGCGGATGATCTCGAACGGGTGGTCGCCGATCTTGCGCACCGCGGTCCCGTCCGCGAAGGTGTCGATCTCACCCAGGTCCAGCGGCTGGTCCGCGTCGAGCGCCGCCCGGAGGCTGGCCGCACCGACCGGTTCGACGGCGACGACCCGGCAGCGGTCCGCGCCGAACTCCGGCGGTGCCTCGGCGAGCGCAAGCAACGCTCCGGCCAGCAGGCCGCCGCCACCGACCGGCACCAGCAGTATGTCGGGGGCGTGGCCCAAGTCCTGCAGGATCTCCCGGGTGACGGTGCCCTGGCCGGCGATCACCCGCGGGTCGTCGAAGGCCGGCGCGAGGGTGGCGCCGGTCCGGGACGCGTCGAGGACGGCGGCCTTGGCCGCATCGTCATACGTGTCGCCGTGCAGGATCAGCCGGACGTGCTCGCCGCCGAGGGACGCGACGCGGTCCCGCTTCTGTCGCGGTGTGTTGCGCGGCAGGTAGATGCGAGCGTTGACGCCCAGCTCGGCGCAGGCGAGGGCGACACCTTGTGCGTGATTGCCGGCGCTCGCGCAGACGACACCCTGCTCCCGTTCCTGGTCGCTGAGGCCGCGGATCAGGTTGACGGCGCCGCGGATCTTGTACGAGCGCACCGGTTGCAGGTCCTCGCGTTTCAGCAGCACCTGCGCACCGACCAGCGCACTGAGCCGGCCGTTGGGCTGCAACGGTGTCCGCACGGCGAACCCCTCGATGGCGGCTGCCGCGAGCGCGACGACACCGGCGTCCTCGGGCTGCTGGGATGCCTCCCGGCCGCGGTGTGCGGTGGCTGACACGCGCTTGCTGTCCCTTCGTCGACGACAAGACCTCGAGCAACGCCTCAATCTACGCACCGCCGTGGCGGTCGACCGGGCGCGTTCGCCGGATGGGACGGCGGGCGGATCCGCCCGGGAAGTCCTGACGAGGCAGCGCAGGAAAGTCCGGTCGTACGCGACGACGCTGCTGCGCGAGCACCGCCGATCGAGTGGGGGGAACGAGCGCGACGGATCGCGCCCCGGGAGGCCGGCCGTCGTTACGCTCGGGCACATGGCCCAGGGACTTCGCACGGTGGTGCTGACCGGTGCGGCGGGGCGGATCGGCACCGCCATCACGCCGTTGCTGCCCGCGGACTGGCAGGTGCACCGCACCGACCTGCGGACCGCCGACGGCATCGATGCGCTGGACGTCACCGATGGGGCGGCATGCCGGCGGGCGTTCGAGGGTGCCGACGCCGTCGTCCACCTCGCCGGGGTGCCCGATCCGAGCGCTGACTGGCCGGCGCTGCTGCCGGCGAACGTCGTCGGCGCACACCAGGTCGCACAGGCCGCGGTCGACGCAGGGGTGCGCCGCCTGGTGCTGGCCAGCAGCGTGCAGGCGGTCGCCGCCCGGCCCGAGGGTCGGCAGGCCCGGGTCACCGACGCGCCGCGACCGCAGAACCTCTACGGCGTGACGAAGGCCTGGGCGGAATCCCTCGGTGCGTGGATCGGCGCCGCCACCGATGTGTCGGTGGTCGCACTGCGGATCGGCTACTTCCACGAGTCCCGGCCCGACGAGGCCACCGCGGACCGGGAACGGACGGCCTGGCTGAGCCCGCGGGACGCAGCCGAGCTGGTGCGAGCGGCGGTGACGGCGGATGGCTTCGATTTCGTGGTGGCACATGGCATCTCGGCCAACCGATATCGCGCGGTGGATCTGCACGACACCATGCAGGCCATCGGCTACCACCCGGTCGACGACGCCTGGCAGAGCCGATGATCGACGAGGCTTTGAGTATGCCGATCGCGCGCCATACAACGCGATGGGCATAGTCCAACCACCAAGCAACTTCGAGTATGCCGATCGCGCGCCATACAACGCGATGGGCATAGTCCAACCACCAGCCGGCTTCCCGAGTATGCCGATCGCGCGCTATACAACGCGATGGGCATAGTCCAGACGGCTCGGGACCCCGCGGTTGGCATGCTCCCCACAGCCGCCCCTAGGACGGCGGCGTGACCAACCGGTACCCGACACCGCGGACGGCCTGGATCCACCGACCGGGCCGGCGCGCGGCCAGTTTGCGGCGCAGATTGGCGATGTGGGTGTCGACGGTGTGCGTGTCCCCCATCCAGTCGGTCTTCCAGACCAGCCGCACCAGCGTGTCCCGCTCCCACACCCGGCGGGACCGGCTCGCCAGCACCGCGAGCAGCTCGAACTCGATCCGGGTCAGCTGCACCGGCTCACCCGCGACGCGCACCTCGCGTGACTCCATGTCGATGGTCAGCTCACCGACGTGCAGCGCGTGCGTCGTGGCCGGGTGACCGTCCGACGGTGCGCCGATCCGCCGCGGCCGGCGGAACATCGCCGCGATCCGCGCCTGGAGTTCGCGCGGTGAAAACGGTTTGACGACATAGTCGTCGGCGCCCATCTCCAGGCCGAGCAGCCGGTCGGTCTCGTGGCCGCGCCCGCTGACGATCACGATGTAGGTGTCGGTGAAGGTGCGCAGCGCACGACACACCTCGGTGCCGTGCAGGTCCGGCAGACCGAGGTCCAGCAGCACCAGGTCGGGCGTCCGGTCCCGCGCCAGTTGCAGACCCTCGGCGCCGCTGCCGGTCGATGAGACGGTGAACCCGGAGCTGCGCAGCAGCGACTCGATGAGCAGCCGGGTGTCGGCGTCGTCCTCGATGATCAGCGCCGTGCGGGTCGTCGCCGGCGCTGGTGCCGTGGTGCTCAGCGTGGTCGCCTCCTTCGACAAGACCGTCACCAGGATACGGAAGGCGCGCAGGCACAACGGCTTTCGGTCGTGGCCGGTTCCTTGTCAGTCGTCCAGCAGGGTGCGCGGACGGCGCAGCATGGCGGCGACCCGGGCCCGCAGCTCGCTGATCGCGAACGGCTTCAGCAGATAGTCGTCGGCGCCGACGTCCAACCCGGTCAGCCGGTCGGTCTCCGCACCGCGCGCGGTGCACATCACGATGTATGCGCTCGTCATCGGCCGGATCGCCCGGCACACCGCCACCCCGTCCAGGTCGGGCAGCGAGAGGTCGAGCGTGATCAGGTCGAAGTGTCCGTGCGGCACGAGATCGACTGCCTCGCGGCCGGATCCGGTCGTGCGCACCTCGAGGCCGGCACCGGCCAGCGCGATCTCGAGCAGTCCCCGGATGTCCGGGTCGTCCTCCACCACGAGCGCGCGTCCCTGCAGCGGCGCGGGCCGCGGACTCGTCGTGTCAGTCATCGGCTCCACCGTAGAGCCCGCTCAGGCCGTGGCGGGCAGCGCACGCCACCCGTCGTAGTCCTCGACCGCCATACCGGCGTATGACGAGGAGCCCGCCTCCGTGCTGTCGACCGCGGCGAGCGCGGTGTCGAGGGTGGCCGCCGAGGTCCCGGCGAAGGTGCAGGTCGGGCAGTCGCTCAACGGGTTGGTCTCCGCGGCCAGCCGCACCGGCACTCCGGCTGCGGCGCCCCGGGCGAGCATGTCGGAGCCGATGTCGGTGATCGAGTTCGGTCCGGTCGCGACGTTGCGGTAGCTCATCACGGTGACCGCGTCGACGCGGGCGAGCACGCCGTCCGCCATGGTGGTCGCACCGGTGGCGATCGTGTTGTACCAGAAGGGCACGTCGGCCTCGAGCGGCATACCCGCCGCGGCCGCGGTCTTGCGCATGCTGCTCAACGTCGACAGGTATGACGTCACCAGCGATGCCTGGGTGGACGGGTCGTTCCAGCCGGACAGCGCATACGGCTCGATGTCGACGTGGACGCCGGCGAACAGGTGCGTGGCGATCGCGCCGCGCTCCCAGGTGACGGCGGCCGACGGGTTCGTGGTCCAGGTCGGGTCACCGCCGAGCGCGTCCACCCGGATGCCGGCGGCCCCGGCGGCGGCGGACAGCTGCTTCAGTCGCGGCAGGTCCGAGGAGCCCGCGACGTTCCACGGCACCGCGACGAACAACCGGGAGACGCCGTGGCTCTGCGCGAAGGTGATGACGTCGGTCGGGTTCGCCTTGGACCACACCCACATGGATCGGCTGGGAGCCGTTGCCGCAGAAGCGGATCCGGCGGCCATCACCGTGCCCGCCGCAATGGCGCACCAGGCGAGGAGCAGGGTGATGACGAGGCGCAAGCGGCCGCCGAACGAGGTGGGACGAGACATGGCAGAGCAACTCCTGAAGCAGTGGTTCCTGGGGTACTGCTCCAGTGAAGGCCCGCTGTTTCAAGTCCTACCCGGCCCAGACTCAAGAAACGATCAAGATCCGGATGCACTCAGCTCAGGCTGTCCCGCAGCCGGCGCACGCGGGTGAGCGCGATCTTGAGGTGACCCGGGTTCAGCCGGCCGCTGCCGAGCGCGGCGGTGACGGCGGCCACCGCCTCCTGTCCCTGGCCGACGTCGCGGGCCGAGCACAGCAGCAGGTCCATGCCGGCGTCGGCAGAGAGGACCGACCGCTCGCCGGTGTCGCCGAACGGCGCGAGCGCGCCCGCCTCCAGCGCGTCGGTGATGGTGACGCCGCGGAAATGCTGCCGGCCGCGCAGTTCGCCGCCGACGAAGATCTTGGACAGACCGGCCGGGTAGTCCGGGTCGAGCGCCGGGTATGTCGCCCAGGAAGTCATCACCAGTTGCACACCGTCGTCGATGACCGGACCGAACGCGGCTTCGTCGACGCCGCGGATC
>NZ_JBQCGS010000079.1:0-27627 GCF_051955415.1 Flexivirga sp. | reverse complement strand
CTCGAGGGCGCCGGCGCGTCCGTCGAGCCCAAGTGAGCTGACGCTGCGCGGCTCTTCGCAGCGGGCCCGGTCCTTCACGGACCGGGCCCGCTGTGCGTGGACCCCGTCATACCGGGTGGGGCGTCATACCCGCGTTCCGGTGAACAGCAGGTATTCCCACTCCATCGTGAGATCCCCTGAGGCAGAGGTGTTCGCGCCCGCCGCGAGCTCCTCGACCGCGGTGTCCAGCGCCCGGATGCGGTCCGGGTCGTCCGCGTGCAGGCGATAGGTGGACAGCGACGGCCCGTAGTTGTGGTGGAAGTAGTCGCGGAACGCCGCCGGGTCGGTGAAGAACGTCACCGGCAGCGAATGGCGCCGCGTCTGCACCTGCTCGAGTGTGCCGTCGAAGAGTTGGCGCACATGATCCGCGTCGCCCCACAGCGGAGGCGGTGAGGCGCCCTCCGGTGGCGGTGGCATGAACTCGCGCATGGCGGCGAAGAGCTTGCCGATCGTGCCGTCCGGCGTCCAGGACAGGACACCGATCCGACCGCCGGGCCGGCACACGCGTGCCATCTCGCCGGCAGCCCGTCGATGGTGCGGTGCGAACATCACGCCGATGCAGGACATCACCACATCGAAGCTCGCGTCCGGGTAAGGCAGGGCCTCCGCGTCGGCCGTCTGCCACCGTATGCCGCTGTCCGGCGCCGCGGCGCGGCCGGCGGCCAGCAGTTGCGGCGTGAGGTCGGACGCGGTCACGTCGGCGCCGGCCACCGCGGCGGGCACGCTCGCGTTGCCGGTCCCGGCGGCGACGTCCAGCACCAGATCACCCGGGCAGATCCGGAGTGCCGTGACCAGTTCACGGCCGAGCGGTGCGACGAGCTCGCGGGCGATGCGTGGGTAGTCGCCGCTTGCCCACATCGCCCGATGGCGGTCCTTCAGTGCCGCATCGGCGGGCGCGCCGGCCACAGGTATGACGGACATGACTCCTCCTTCGGGTCGCGCAGCCGAGGGGCCGGCCGAGCTGCTCCCAGCGTCCGCCGAAGCCGTCACCCCGGCCAGTTGCGAATCTGTACTGGCGGTCCGGCCCGGGGGCGCGGCACCATGGAGGAGGGCGGCACGCAGGAGGCGGCGATGGCTGCGACATACGGCCAGTTCTGTCCGCTGGCGAAGGCGATGGAGATCCTCGACGAGCGCTGGACCGTGCTGGTCATCCGCGAACTTCTGCTCGGCAGTAGTCGGTTCAACGAGATCCGTCGTGGCGTGCCGCGGATGTCGCCGGCGCTGCTGGCCAAGCGGTTACGAACCCTCGAGCGGCACGGTGTGGTCGCTCGGACGGCGGCCGGCTACGAACTGACCGCATGCGGTCGCGACCTGCACGCCGCGATCACCACGCTCGGCACCTGGGGCCTGCGGTGGATCACCGACCTCGGCGAGGAGGACCTCGACCCGCACCTGCTGATGTGGGACATCAAACGCACTCTGCCGGTGCACCGTTGGCCGAACGAACCCACTTGCGTCGCAGTGGTTTTCACCGACGTCGCAGCGCGAGATGCCCGATGGTGGGTCGTCGTCTCGCATGGCGTGCCCGATTGCTGTGACTTCGACCCGGGCGTGGAGGCGTGCGCCACGATCCTCGCGTCGCTGCCGCTGCTCACCCGTGTATGGCGCGGCGAGCGCGGTTGGCGGGACGCGATCCGCGACCGGGAGCTGCGGATCGACGGGCTGGGAGAGGTCCGTGGCGCCATACCGGAGTGGTTCGGCCGGTCGCGACTGGCGGACGCCCTCGCGATGGCCTAGCTCACTGCGGCTCGTGCAGGCTGAAGTCGGCGAAGTCGAAGCCGGGGGAGACCACGCACGCCACCAGCGTCGCGCGCTCGGGATCGGCAGGCACTGCCGACTGCCACTCGTCCGCCTGCACCAGGTGCTGCCCGCCGGGGCCGAGGGTGACGCTGCCGGTCTCGGCCGGGGCGTCGTCGGTGCCGCCGAGGGTGAGCCGCACAGGACCGCCGCCCTGCCAGATCCACAGTTCGCAGGAGCGCACGCGATGCCAGGCGGAGGTGTCGCCGGGTCGCAGCAGGAAGAGCACGCAGGTGGCCAACGACCTTGTTCCGTATGCCGTTTCGACATTCTGCGGATGGCGCCAGGTCTCGCGGAACCAGCCGCCCTCGGGGTGCGGCTCGAGCCCGAGGGCACTCGGCTCGGAGGGGATCGGGTCGGAGGGGATCGGCTCGGAGGGGATCGGGTCGGAGGGGATCGGGTCGGAGGAGATCGGGTCGGACGGGTGGGTCGGCACGGCAGCTCCGGATTCGTACGACGGTAGGTCTCGTCGCGATGCTACTTCTCCATGCGGCGTACCAAAGTCTCCCCGGGGAAGGGTTTGGTGCGGGTGTGGCGTGCGGGGGCGTGCCGAAGTCTCCCCAGGGGAGGGTTTGGTGCGGGTATGGCGTGCGGGGGCGTGCCGAAGTCTCCCCAGGGGAAAGATCGGCACGCCCTCACCCCGGATCACTAAGCAAGCGCTTAGCAAGTGAGTTACTGTGAAGTAGCACACCCACGATCAGGAAGGTCGCTTCGCCATGCGCCTGCAACTGTCCGACGAGGACGCTGCCTTCCAGCAGCGGATGCGTGACTTCTTCACGACCGAGATCCCGGCCGACCTGCGCGAGCGCTGGGCCGCCGGCGGCGAGCTCGATGCCGACGACATGCGCACCGCGCAGCGGTTGCTCAACGCGGCCGGCCTCGCCGTGCCGCACTGGCCGGCGGAGTGGGGCGGCCAGGACTGGACTCAGCTGCAACGGCACCTCTACCTGCAGGAGATGCAGGCGGCGAGCGTGCCGCAGCCGCTGGCGTTCAACGCCAACATGGTAGGCCCGGTCATCGCGACCTTCGGCAGCCAGGAGCAGAAGGAGCGCTTCCTGCCGGCGACGGCCAACCTGGACATCTGGTGGTGTCAGGGGTTCTCCGAACCCAACGCCGGCTCCGACCTGGCGAGCCTGCGCACCCAGGCGGTCCTCGACGGCGACGAGTGGGTCGTCAACGGGCAGAAGACGTGGACGACGCTCGGGCAGTATGCCGACTGGATCTTCGCACTGGTGCGCACCGAGCCGGACGCGCCGAAGAAGCAGATGGGCATCTCCTTCCTGGTGATCGACATGAAGACCCCCGGCATCAGCGTGCGGCCGATCCAGCTGATCGACGGCGGTCACGAGGTCAACGAGGTCTTCTTCGACAACGTGCGCGTGCCGGCCGATCAGCTGATCGGCGAGCGCGGCAAGGGATGGACGATCGCCAAGTTCCTGCTCGGCAACGAACGCGTCGGCGTCGCTCCGGTGGGTGCGATCAAGCGGGCGCTCCGCGACGCCAAGCGGCACGCCGGCGCCACGAGGTCCGGCGACGGCACCCTGCTCGACGAGCCGTTGATCGCGGTGCGCTTCGTCGAGTTGGAGACGCAACTGGCGGCCCTGGAGCTGACCGTCCTGCGGGTGGCCGCCAACTCGCACGGCGACAAGCCCGAGCCCGCGTCCTCGATCCTGAAGTTACGCGGATCGCAGCTGCAGCAGGACGTCTTCGAGTTCATCGCCGATATCGCCGGCCCCGCCTCGCTGCAGTGGTCGCACGCGGACGACAGCGAGCTGGAGGCATGGACGGCGCTCGCCACCCCGACCTATCTGAATTTCCGCAAGGCGTCGATCTACGGCGGGTCCAACGAGGTGCAGCGCAGCATCATCGCCTCGGGCATCCTCGGACTGAAAGGCTGATCTGACAATGGATTTCACCTTCGACGACGAACAGAAGGCGCTGCAGGGCGCCGTCCGCGAGCTGGCGTCGCGGCACGCTCCCGCCGAGACACCCGGTGACGTGCCGGTCGGTCCGGCGACACACGACCCGGCCGTCTGGTCCGCAATCGCCGAGATGGGCCTGATCGCGCTGCCGTTCGCCGAAGAGGTCGGCGGTGCGGGCGCGTCGCCGGTCGAGGTCGCCATCGCTGCTGCCGAGCTCGGCAGGGCCCGCATCGTGACGGCATACGCGGACGCGCTCACCGCGGCGGCGCTGATCGCCTTCGGCGGCACCGACGAGCAGCGGGCCAAGCTGCTGCCGGACCTGCTCGACGGCAGCAGGCTGACCGTGCCTGCCTTCGCCGAGCCGGGACGAGCCTGGTCGCTGCAGGCGTATGACGTCACCGCGTCGGGCACCGAGGGCGATGTCACGCTCACCGGCACCAAGGAGCCGGTGCCGTATGCCGACGCCGCCGACCGACTCGTCGTGACCGCACGAGTGGGGGAGGAGACCGGGTTGTTCCTGGTGTCCGATGCGAACGTCTCCGGCATGCACGTCCGCTTCGACGAGACGCCGGCCGTCGCCCTCGGCACTCTGCAGGACGCCACCCGCGCGATGCAGGCTGCGATCAATCTCGGCATTCTCGCCGTGGCCGCGGAGGCGCTCGGTGCGATGGACGCCGCGCTGCCGATGACGGTCGAATACCTCAAGACCCGCAAGCAGTTCGGTGTTCCGCTCGCCGCGTTCCAGACGCTCACCCAGCGTGCCGCCGACATGTACGTCTCGCTCGAGCTGGCGCGCAGCACCGTGCTGCACACCGGGATGGCGCTCGCCACCGACCCGTATGACGCGGCCGCCGCCTCGCGCGCCAAGGTCGTGGTCGGCCGGTCCGGTCGACACATCGGCCAGGAGGCGATCCAGTTGCACGGGGGCATCGGGATGACCGCCGAGTACGAGGTCGGCCACCACACGGCGCGGATCACCGCGATCGAGCACACCTTCGGCGACACCCGGTGGCACCTGGCGGCCCTGGCCCGCGAGGTCGCCGGTCACGAGCAGGTGGACGTGCTGCGGTAGGCCTGCGCCGCACCGCCAAGGGCACGTAAGCACTTGGTCAAGCACGCCTCCAGCTTTGGCAAGAGTTGCCCAGGGGGTCTTGTGTTCACATTTCGAGACGGCGAAAGTTGCGGAGCCGCAAGCGTTTTCGCGCTTGACGGCAAAAAATCCCGTTGAATCGATCTCGAGAAGAAGGCAACACATGCGCAGCCTCCATCGTTTGGCTCTCGCCACCGCTGCCAGCGCGGTCCTCGTCGGTGCCGGCACCGGCACCGCCATGGCGGATCCGGTCAGCCCCAACATCATCGGCGGCACGAGCGGCAGTTCGCCGTACATCGTGCAGTTGGTGTTCGGGCAGAGCGGCGGCACCTACGGCTGCACCGGTGAGGCGATCGCCCCGCAGTGGATCCTGACGGCACAGCACTGCATCGACGGCACCCAGTGGATGGATGTCTACTTCAGCAACTCGGTGACCAATCCGGGCACGCCGATCGCCGCCGACCAGATCGGCGGATCGTCCTACGGCGACGTGGCTCTGGTGCACCTGTCGTCCAGCAAGTCGCTGAACAGCTACGCGCCGCTGGCCTCGTCCTACAGCCCGCGCTCCGGCGACACCGGCACGATCTGGGGTTATGGCCTGACGGCCGGCGGAGCTCGGCCGACCCATCTGAACAAGGCGACCGTCAACGTCGTCGGTTCCAGCACCGACGCGTACGGCGGCCGCGCCATCCACGTCAAGGGTGTCGACGGCGCCTCCAACCACGGCGACTCCGGTGGCCCCCTCTTCGTCGGCGGCAAGATCGTCGGGGTCTGCTCGACCGGCGACGTCGCCGACCCGGGCAGCGATATCCACGCCGGCTCCAACTACGCCAACCTGACGGCGAGCCGGTCCTGGATCAGGTCCGTCACGGGCGTCTGACCACAGGGCTCCCAGCGCCACCGACGAGCGCCGCCGCACCCGACACCCATCGGGTCCGGCGGCGCTCGCCGTGTGCCGGACGTCCGCGCATGCACGCGAGCGTGTGACGGATGGATCGGTCGCACTGCCGGCGGTGGACTACTGGGCAGGGGCCGGCACCGGGCCGGTCGAGCAGTAGGAGACCACCCGTCATGACCTCTCGACTCACCGTCGCCGCAAGCCTCGTCGGCGCCATCGGCTCGGCCGTCACGGCCGGCATCTACGCCGACTTCTCGGCGCGCATCATGCCCTCGCTCGGTCGTATGGCGAACCCTGCCGGCATCGCCCGGATGCAGCATCTGAACCGGTCGATCGAGCAAGGCCCTTTCATGCTCGCCTTCTGCGGAGCGGCGGTCTCCGGCGGCTACGTGGTCTACCGGTTGTTCCGGGGCGACTTGTTCCGGGGCGACCGCTCCACTGCCGACGTACTGCTGGCGGCCGGCGGTTCGGCATACCTGGCCGGACTGCTGCTGACGATGCTCTACAACGTGCCGCTGAACAACCGGCTGGCCGGGATCGACCCGCACGCCGCCGGTGCGGTCCCGTTGTGGCGCGACTACCTGCAGCACTGGACCGCGGCCAACACGGTGCGGGCGGTCCTCTCGGCGGGAGCGGTCGTGCTGCTCGTGGCCGGGCTGATCTCCGGCCAACGGGACCGCACCGGATCGCCGTCAGCCGGTGCCGAGTCGCCCGCGCGTCAGGTGACCACCGGTGCCTCCCGCTGATCTGGCGATCCTCACGCGATGTCATGGCCAGTCACTACAGTCCTGTCCCATGGCGGAGCTGGCGGGTACGACGGACATCCTGGACGGGCCGCGCGCCCGCGGCGCGTTCCTGCTACGGGTGCTGATGGAGCCGCCCTGGGCCCTGGAGATCGCCGAGGACGCACCGCTGACCGTGGTCGCGGTGCTGACCGGTGGGTTCTGGCTGCGTTGCGCGGACCGGGCGCCGCAGCAGCTCGTGGCGGGAGACGTGCTGCTGGTGCGCGGCGCGACCCGCTACCTGCTCAGCGACGAGCCGACGACCGCCCCCGACATCCACATCGGTCCCGGTCAGGCGTGCTCCGGCACGGACGGGCGGGACCTGTCCGAGGAGCTCGCGACCGGCGTGCGTGCGTGGGGCAACGACGCCGCAGGACGAGACACGATGCTGGTCGCCAGCTACCCCCAGGAGGTGCAGCTCGGCACGGTGCTCGCGGCCGCCCTGCCGCGCATCGCGGTGGTCAACGCTGCCGAGAGTCCGCTGCTGCCGGTGCTGGTGGCCGAGGCGGCGCGCGACGCACTGGGTCAGGAGGCCGTCCTGGACCGCATCCTCGACGTCGTGCTGATCTCTGTTGTGCGCGACTGGGCGGCGGAGGCACCGGCAGGTCTTGCCGGCCTGCGAGTGGTGACGGACCCCGCCGTGGCCGAAGCGGTGCGGCTGATCAAGGCCGAGCCGTCCCGGGCCTGGACCGTCGACGAGCTCGCCGCGGCTGCCGGCGTGTCCCGTTCGGTGCTCGCCCGGCGGTTCCAGGCGGTCGTCGGCGTGCCCCCGATCGGCTACCTCGCCCAGTGGCGGTTGTCGCTGGCGGCCGATCTGCTGCGAGACACTCGGCGCACGCTCGCATCGGTGTCCCGCGAGGTCGGCTACGGCGGCCCGTTCAGCCTGAGCGCTGCGTTCAAGAAGGCGTATGGCGTCAGCCCCGCGGCATACCGCTCGGAGGTGTCCGCTTGAGCACCCCACAAAGTTTCTCCTCCGCTTCGCTCCTCCGAATACTTCGCGGGACCCCGCCTGAGCCATCACATCCGGGCGCGACACGCCAAACCGGCCGGTATCCCTTGACCCACGGGCGAAGAGGGTGCACGCTCGTCTCCATCGAATCTCCGAGCCGGGGGGCTGTGAGGTCCGATCGTTACCGCGTGTAGACATGCGGGCACTTTTCGGGTATTGTGTTGCTTTGCGCTGCCCATATCCAGCCAACCCACCTTTGACCGCGCTCTGTCCGCGCGCCCGGGCTCACCTCGGGACGCGGAGATCTCCAGGGCCATGCCGCCGTGCCGCACGGCCGGGATGAGGTCGCGGTGGTGCCGCGGGTTGTGGACGCACATTTCGAATCGCCCGCTTTGAATGCCTGTGGAAGGATCCATCCTTGGCTGCCTCGCGCACTGCGACCCAATCCCTCTCCTCGGCAAAGACGGCTTCGGGCCGTCTGTCGTTCGCCAAGATCCGCGAACCCCTGGAAGTTCCTGACCTGTTGGCCCTGCAGACCGACAGCTTCGACTGGCTGCTCGGCAACGAGCGTTGGCAGGCCCGTGTGGCCGAGGCCAAGGCCGCCGGCAAGGTCGACGTCCCGGACCGGTCCGGCTTGGAGGACATCTTCGAGGAGATCTCCCCGATCGAGGACTTCTCCGGCTCGATGAGCCTGTCCTTCCGCGACCACCGGTTCGAGGAAGTCAAGTACTCCATCGAGGAGTGCAAGGAACGCGACATGACCTATGCCGCGCCCCTGTTCGTCACCGCGGAGTTCATGAACTCCACCACCGGTGAGATCAAGAGCCAGACGGTCTTCATGGGTGACTTCCCGCTCATGACCGACCGCGGCACCTTCATCATCAACGGCACCGAACGTGTCGTCGTCTCGCAGCTGGTCCGCAGCCCGGGCGTCTACTTCGAGCGCGCGCTGGACAAGACCTCCGACAAGGACGTCTTCAGCGCCAAGATCATCCCCAGCCGTGGTGCGTGGCTGGAGTTCGAGGTCGACAAGCGCGACCAGGTCGGCGTCCGCGTCGACCGCAAGCGCAAGCAGTCGGTCACAGTGCTGCTGAAGGCCCTCGGCTGGACCGAGGCGCAGATCCTGGAGGAGTTCGGCGACTACGAGTCGATCCGCGCAACGCTGGAGAAGGACCACACCGCCAATCAGGACGAGGCGCTGCTGGACATCTACCGCAAGCTGCGCCCGGGCGAGCCGCCGACCCGCGAGGCCGCCCAGAACCTGCTGGACAACCTCTACTTCAACGGCAAGCGCTACGACCTGGCCAAGGTCGGCCGCTAAAAGATCGACAAGAAGCTCGGTCTCGAGGCGTCGATCAACGACAGCACGCTGTCGGTCGACGACATCGTCGCCACGATCAAGTACCTCGTGGCACTGCACGCCGGCCAGGAGACCATCAAGGGTCACCGGGACGGCGAGGAGGTCGACCTGCGCGTCGAGGTCGACGACATCGACCACTTCGGCAACCGCCGCATCCGCAACGTCGGTGAGCTCATCCAGAACCAGGTCCGCACCGGCCTGTCGCGCATGGAGCGCGTGGTCCGTGAGCGGATGACGACGCAGGACGTCGAGGCGATCACGCCGCAGACGCTGATCAACATCCGGCCGGTCGTCGCCTCCATCAAGGAGTTCTTCGGCACCAGCCAGCTGTCGCAGTTCATGGACCAGAACAACCCGCTCTCGGGCCTGACGCACAAGCGTCGTCTGAACGCCCTGGGCCCGGGCGGTCTGTCCCGTGACCGCGCCGGCATGGAGGTCCGCGACGTCCACCCGAGCCACTACGGCCGCATGTGCCCGATCGAGACCCCTGAAGGTCCCAACATCGGTCTGATCGGTTCGCTGGCGTCCTACGGGCGGATCAACGCCTTCGGCTTCATCGAGACCCCTTACCGCAAGGTCAAGGGCGGCGAGGTCACCGACGAGATCCACTACCTGTCCGCCGACGAGGAGGACAACTTCGTCATCGCGCAGGCCAACGCGGCGCTGACCGACGACAACCACTTCGCCGAGGAGCGCGTGCTCAGCCGTCGCCGTGGTGGCGAGTCCGAGGACGTCCCGGCCGACGAGGTCGACTACATGGACGTGTCACCGCGCCAGATGGTGTCGGCCGCGACCGCGCTGATCCCGTTCCTGGAGCACGACGACACCTCGCGTGCGCTCATGGGCGCCAACATGCAGCGTCAGGCCGTGCCGCTGGTGCGCGCCGAGGCGCCGCTGGTCGGCACCGGCATGGAGCACCGCGCGGCGCTCGACTCCGGTGACGTCGTCCGTGCCGAGAAGGCCGGCGTCGTGACCGAGGTCTCGGCCGACCTGGTGACGGTCCTCAACGACGACGGCACCCAGACGACATACCGCATCAGCAAGTTCATCCGCTCCAACGCGGGCAACTGCTACAACCACCGCGTGGTCGTCGAGAACGGCGCCCGTGTGGAGGCCGGTGCGGTCATCGCCGACGGTCCCGCGACCGACGGCGGCGAGATGGCCCTGGGCAAGAACCTCCTCGTGGCGTTCATGTCCTGGGAGGGTCACAACTTCGAGGACGCGATCATCCTCTCCCAGCGTCTGGTGCAGGACGACACGCTCAGCTCGATCCACATCGAGGAGCACGAGATCGACGCCCGCGACACCAAGCTGGGTCCGGAGGAGATCACGCGCGACATCCCCAACGTCAGCGAGGATGTGCTGGCCGACCTGGACGAGCGCGGCATCATCCGCATCGGCGCCGAGGTCCGCGACGGCGACCTGCTGGTCGGCAAGGTCACCCCGAAGGGTGAGACCGAGCTGACCCCCGAGGAGCGCCTGCTCCGCGCGATCTTCGGTGAGAAGGCGCGCGAGGTGCGCGACACCTCGATGAAGGTCCCGCACGGCGAGACCGGCACGGTCATCGGCGTCAAGGTCTTCGACCGCGAGGAGGGCGACGAGCTTCCCCCGGGCGTCAACCAGTTGGTGCGGGTCTACGTCGCCAACAAGCGCAAGATCACCGACGGTGACAAGCTGGCCGGCCGCCACGGCAACAAGGGCGTCATCTCCAAGATCCTGCCGGTCGAGGACATGCCGTTCCTGGAGGACGGCACGCCGGTCGACGTCGTGCTCAACCCGCACGGCGTGCCGCGCCGGATGAACCTCGGCCAGATCCTGGAGCTGCACCTGGGCTGGTCCGCCTCTCGGGGCTGGAAGATCGAGGGCAACCCCGAGTTCGCCCAGCAGATCGCGCCGGACGCCCAGGAAGCGCCGCCGAACTCCCGCGTCGCGTCGCCGGTCTTCGACGGTGCGTCCGAGGACGTCATCACCGGTCTGCTCGACTCGACGTTGCCGACGCGCGACGGCCAGCGGCTGGTGGACCACACCGGCAAGACCCGGCTGTTCGACGGCCGCTCCGGTGAGCCGTTCCCCGAGCCGGTGTCGGTGGGCTACATGTACATCCTGAAGCTCCACCACCTGGTCGACGACAAGATCCACGCCCGTTCCACCGGTCCCTACTCGATGATCACCCAGCAGCCGCTCGGCGGTAAGGCCCAGTTCGGTGGCCAGCGCTTCGGTGAGATGGAGGTCTGGGCACTGGAGGCGTATGGCGCCGCCTACGCCCTGCAGGAACTGCTGACGATCAAGTCGGACGACGTGACCGGCCGCGTGAAGGTCTACGAGGCCATCGTCAAGGGCGAGAACATCCCCGAGCCCGGCATCCCGGAGTCGTTCAAGGTCCTGATCAAGGAGATGCAGTCGCTGTGCCTCAACGTCGAGGTGCTCTCCAGCGACGGCAGCCTGATCGACCTGCGCGACTCCGACCAGGAGGTCTTCCGCGCAGCGGAGGAGCTCGGCATCGACCTGAGCCGGCGCGAGCCGTCCTCGGTCGAAGAGGTCTGAAAACAGACAACCGGTCGAGGTGTGCCGGGATCTTCCCGGCATACCTCACCAACTTCGTGACACACCAACTCTTTTCAGACCTTCGTTAGACACGAGAAGGAAGGCACAACGTGCTGGACGTCAACTTCTTCGACGAACTGCGTATCGGCCTCGCCACCGCTGAATCCATCCGTCAGTGGAGCCACGGTGAGGTGAAGAAGCCCGAAACCATCAACTACCGCACCCTGAAGCCGGAGAAGGACGGGCTCTTCTGCGAGAAGATCTTCGGTCCGACCCGCGACTGGGAGTGCTACTGCGGCAAGTACAAGCGCGTCCGCTTCAAGGGCATCATCTGTGAGCGCTGCGGCGTCGAGGTGACCCGCAGCAGCGTGCGCCGCGAGCGCATGGGGCACATCGAACTCGCCGCTCCGGTGACCCACATCTGGTACTTCAAGGGCGTGCCGTCGCGCTTGGGTTACCTGCTCGACCTGGCCCCGAAGGACCTGGAGAAGGTCATCTACTTCGCGGCATACATGATCACCTCCGTCGACACCGACCAGCGTCACAAGGACCTGCCGTCGCTCGAGGCGCAGATCGAGGTCGAGAAGAAGGAGCTGGAGAACTCCCGCGACAACGCGGTCAACACCCGCGCGGCGAAGCTCGAGGCCGACCTGGCCGAGCTGGAGAAGGAAGGCGCCAAGGCGGACGCCCGTCGCAAGGTTCGCGAGTCGGCCGAGCGCGAGATGAACCAGATCCGCAAGCGCTCCGACCAGCAGGTCGAGCGTCTGGAGCAGGTCTGGGATCGCTTCAAGAACCTCAAGGTCCAGGACCTCGAGGGCGACGAGGTGCTCTACCGCGAGATGCGGGACCGTTTCGGTCTCTACTTCGAGGGCGGCATGGGCGCCGAGGCGCTGCAGAAGCGGCTGGAGACCTTCGACCTGGAGGCCGAGGCCGAGTCGCTGCGCGAGATCATCGCGACGGGCAAGGGGCAGCGCAAGACGCGAGCCCTGAAGCGCCTGCGCGTGGTCACCGCGTTCCTGCAGACCAAGAACAACCCCAGCGGCATGGTGCTGGACTGCGTGCCGGTCATCCCGCCGGACCTGCGCCCGATGGTGCAGCTGGACGGTGGCCGCTTCGCGACCTCGGACCTGAACGACCTCTACCGCCGAGTGATCAACCGCAACAACCGGTTGAAGCGCCTGCTCGACCTCGGTGCGCCGGAGATCATCGTCAACAACGAGAAGCGCAGGCTGCAGGAAGCTGTCGACTCGCTGTTCGACAACGGCCGTCGTGGCCGTCCGGTCACCGGCCCGGGCAACCGTCCGCTGAAGTCGCTGTCCGACATGCTCAAGGGCAAGCAGGGCCGCTTCCGGCAGAACCTGCTCGGCAAGCGCGTCGACTACTCGGGCCGTTCGGTCATCGTCGTCGGTCCGCAGCTGAAGCTGCACCAGTGCGGTCTGCCCAAGCAGATGGCGCTGGAGCTGTTCAAGCCGTTCGTGATGAAGCGGCTGGTCGACCTCGACCTGGCCCAGAACATCAAGTCGGCCAAGCGCATGGTCGAGCGCCAGCGCGCCGAGGTGTGGGACGTCCTCGAAGAGGTCATCACCGAGCACCCCGTGCTGCTGAACCGCGCGCCCACGCTGCACCGTCTGGGCATCCAGGCGTTCGAGCCGCAGCTGGTCGAGGGCAAGGCGATCCAGATCCACCCGCTGGTCTGCACCGCGTTCAACGCCGACTTCGACGGTGACCAGATGGCCGTGCACGTGCCGCTGTCCGCGGAGGCGCAGGCCGAGGCTCGCATCCTGATGCTGTCGAGCAACAACGTGCTGAAGCCGGCCGACGGCCGTCCGGTGACCATGCCCAGCCAGGACATGATCACCGGCCTGTACTTCCTGTCCGCCCAGGACGGGGAGGCCAAGCTGGAGGACGGCGAGCACCTGCGGGCGTTCTCGTCCGCGGCCGAGGCCCGTATGGCGTTCGACCGGGGCGAGATCAAGCTGGGCGCGCTGGCGACGATCCGTCTCTACGACCAGGTCCCGCCGGCCGGTTTCGAGATCCCCGAGGGTGTCGAGGTCGACGAACTGGGTCGGCTGAAGTCGTTCGAGCTGGACACCACGCTGGGCCGTGTCCTGTTCAACGAGACCCTGCCGGAGGACTACCCCTTCCTCAACAAGGACATCGACAAGAAGGCACTCTCGGGTGTCGTCAACGACCTTGCGGAGCGCTACCCGAAGGTGCAGGTCGCCGCTTCGCTCGACGCGCTGAAGGCCGCCGGTTTCCACTGGGCGACCCGCTCGGGCTGCACCGTCGCCATCAGCGACGTGCAGACGTCGTCGAACAAGTGGGACATCCTGGCCGGTCACGAGGAGAAGGCCGCCAAGATCCAGACGCAGTTCGACCGCGGTCTGATCACCGACGACGAGCGCCGTCAGGAGCTCGTGGAGATCTGGACCCAGGCAACCAACGAGGTCGCCACGGACATGCAGCACAACTTCGACGCCAAGAACCCGATCTACCGGATGGTGTCCTCGGGCGCCGGCGGTAACTGGTTCCAGGTCCGGCAGATCGCCGGTGCGCGTGGTCTGATGGCCAACCCGAAGGGCGAGATCATCCCGCGTCCGATCAAGGCCAACTTCCGAGAGGGCCTGTCGGTGCTGGAGTTCTTCATCTCCACGCACGGTGCCCGTAAGGGTCTGGCCGACACCGCGTTGCGTACCGCCGACTCGGGTTACCTGACCCGACGCCTGGTGGACGTCTCGCAGGACGTCATCATCCGCGAGGACGACTGCGGCACCGATCGTGGTCTTACGCTGCCGATCGGTCAGCGTGGTGCGGACGGCGCACTCGTCGAGCACGAGAACGTCGAGACCTCGGTCTACGCCCGGACGCTGGCCACCGACGTCGAGATCGACGGCACGGTGCTGGCCGAGGCCGGTGCCGACCTGGGTGACGTCAACCTCGACAAGCTGCTCGCCGCAGGCGTCGAGGAGGTCAAGGTCCGCTCGGTGCTCACCTGTGAGTCCCGCGTCGGCACCTGCGCCAAGTGCTACGGCCGTTCGCTGGCGACCGGCAAGCTGGTCGACATCGGTGAGGCCGTCGGCATCATCGCGGCCCAGTCGATCGGTGAGCCGGGCACCCAGCTGACCATGCGCACCTTCCACACCGGTGGTGCCGCGGGTGACGACATCACCCAGGGTCTGCCACGTGTCGTCGAACTCTTCGAGGCCCGCACCCCGAAGGGTGTCGCACCGATCGCCGAGGCGACCGGTCGCATCCAGATCGAGGAGACCGACAAGGCCCGCCGCATCCTGCTGACCCCGGACGACGGCTCGGACGAGCACGCCTACCCGATCAGCAAGCGCGGCCGGCTGTTGGTGCAGGACGGCGACCACGTGGAGGTCGGCACGCTGCTCGTGCAGGGTGCGATCGACCCCAAGCAGGTGCTGCGCATCCAGGGCGCCCGTGACGTCCAGAAGCACCTGGTCGACGAGGTCCAGAACGTCTACCGCCAGCAGGGTGTGTCGATCCACGACAAGCACATCGAGGTCATCGTGCGGCAGATGCTGCGTCGCGTGACGATCATCGAGGCGGGCGACACCGACCTGCTGCCCGGGGAGCTCGCCGAGCGCACCCGCTTCGAGGACGCCTCCCGGCGTGCCCTCGCCGAGGGTGGGCGTCCGGCGTCGGGTCGTCCGGAACTCATGGGCATCACCAAGGCGTCGCTGGCCACCGACTCGTGGCTGTCGGCGGCGTCGTTCCAGGAGACGACGCGAGTCCTCACCGAGGCGGCCATGCACGCCAAGAGCGACCCGCTGCTCGGCCTCAAGGAGAACGTCATCCTCGGTAAGTTGATCCCGGCCGGCACCGGTCTGCCGCGTTACCGCAACGTGAAGGTCGAGCCGACGGAGGAAGCCAAGGCCGCGCTCTACGCGCTGCCGGACTACCAGCCGTACGACTACCCGGTCTTCGGCCCGGGCTCGGGCGAGGCCGTCCGCCTGGACGACGCTTCCCTCGGGTTCGACAGCTGATCGACGATTGTTGAAGCCGGTGGGCGCGCGAACGGCAGTGAGCGCGCCCACCCGCTTCGGCGTGAGGAGATCAGCTCCACAACGCAGCTGATCGACTGAGTGACTGAGAAGGCCCCCGACCGCTTGCGGCCGGGGGCTTTCCGGTTCGGCACGTACACAACCGGCAACGCTTGCTGGTTGGGCCTCGAATGTCGCGCCGATCGCGTGCATAACCGGCAACGGTCGCTGGTTGGGCCTCGAATGTCGCGCCGATCGCGTGCATAACCGGCAACGGTCGCTGGTTGCGGGCGGGATCGCCCACCAGTCGGTCAGTCGACCGGTTCGTCGGTCTCCGCCGCCCCCAGCGGACCGGCGTGCTCGGAGTCGTAGGCGACGTAATAGCTGGGCCGTTGCTGTAGGGCGGTGTAGGTGCGGCCGACATACTCGCCCAGGATCCCCAGGCACAGCAGTTGCAGCGCAGAGAACACCGTCAGGATGATGACGGTGGACGCCCAGCCCGAGGTGGTGCCGCCGTTCAGCTTGCTGACGACGACATAGACCATGACCAGCGCCGCGACCACGAAACCGAGCAGGCTGAACCACGTCGCGAAACGCAGCGGTGCCTGCGAGAAGCCGGTGATCGAGTCGAGCGTGAGCCGGATCATCTTCGACAATGGGTATTTGGAGTCGCCGGCGGCGCGGGCGTCCCGGCGGTAGTCGACGGTGGTGGACGGAAAGCCGAGGGTCGGCACCACCAGCCGCAACACGCGATTGTGCTCGGGCAGTGCGGTGATGGCGTCGACGGTCGAGCGCGACATCAGCCGGAAGTCGCCGGCGTCCTGGGAGATGTCCAGCTTCGCCAGCCGCCGCATCATCCGGTAGAAGGCGCCGGCGGTATGCCGCTTGAAGGCCGAGTCCGTCGTGCGGTCGGTGCGCACGCCGTAGACGACATCGACGTTCTGCGCGACCGCCGCGTCATACATGCGGGCGATGGTCTCCGGTGGGTCCTGCAGGTCGGCGTCGATGGTGACCACCCAGTCACCGAGCGAGCGCTGCAGGCCGGCCGAGATCGCCGCCTGGTGCCCCGAGTTGGCGCGCAACCGCACCACCCGCAGGCCCGGCCAGTCGCGCAATGCCCGCTGCAGCAGGACCGAGGTGTTGTCGGTGGAACCGTCGTCCACGGCGACGACCTCGTACGGCACGGACATGGCGTCCAGCACCGGACGGAGCCGGTCGACGAACAGCGGCAGCACGGCCTCCTCGTTGAACATCGGCACCACGACGGAGAGCACGGGGTGAGCAGGAGGCGGGGTTCCCGGCACAGGTGAGTCACTTTCCAGGGGCGCGGACGAGGTATGTCGATGCAGCACGGTGCACCCGCAAATCTGCCAGATCGGAGCCGGCTTCGTCGGCGCAAGGGCCGCTATCGCGTCGATTTTGCCGTCATGTAGTGGACCGGTAGGATTGTGATCCGTGCGTGGGCTCTGCCCTGCCCGCCGACCTGCCGCCCGCTGCCGGGTATGCCGGGTCGCGTGGCACCAGGCCACCACACGCTCTCGCCGGGCAGCTCATCGAGCGCTTCGGCCGGTCGGTCACCCGACGGGTCCTGTCGCTCACGGGAAGTGCAGGGGAGGGCGCCGGTCCGACACTCCCGACCCCGGGGGTCGTGCTGACCGGGAAACCCAAGGAGTTGGCCAGGGTGGAAGCCCGTGCCAGCAGACAAGATTCGATCAGTTACGGAGACAGTAGGTTGCCTACAATCAACCAGCTCGTCCGCAAGGGTCGGCAGGACAAGATCGCCAAGATCAAGACGCCGGCCCTCAAGGGCAGCCCCCAGCGACGCGGTGTGTGCACCCGCGTCTACACCACGACCCCGAAGAAGCCGAACTCCGCGCTTCGCAAGGTCGCGCGTGTGCGCCTCACCTCGGGCATCGAGGTCACCGCCTACATCCCGGGCGTGGGTCACAACCTGCAGGAGCACTCGATCGTGCTGGTGCGTGGCGGTCGTGTGAAGGACCTGCCGGGTGTGCGTTACAAGATCATCCGCGGCTCGCTCGACACCCAGGGTGTCAAGGGTCGCCAGCAGGCACGTTCCCGGTACGGCGCGAAGAAGGAGAAGAAGTAATGCCTCGCAAGGGCCCCGCTCCGAAGCGCCCCCTCGTCGTCGACCCGGTCTACGGTTCCCCGCTGGTCACCCAGTTGGTCAACAAGATCCTGCTGGACGGCAAGAAGTCCATCGCCGAGCGCATCGTCTACGGCGCCCTGGAGGGTTGCCGTGAGAAGACCGGCACCGACCCGGTCGTGACGCTCAAGCGCGCGCTGGACAATGTCAAGCCGAGCCTCGAGGTCAAGAGCCGCCGCGTCGGCGGTGCGACCTACCAGGTCCCGATCGAGGTCAAGCCGGGTCGCGCGACGACCCTGTCGCTGCGTTGGCTGGTCGGCTACGCGCGGCAGCGTCGCGAGAAGACGATGACCGAGCGCCTGATGAACGAGATCCTCGACGCGAGCAACGGCCTGGGCGCCGCGGTCAAGCGTCGCGAGGACACCCACAAGATGGCCGAGTCCAACCGGGCCTTCGCGCACTACCGCTGGTGATGCGCACCGTCGCCCGGCGTGCTGCACGCCGGGCGACGGGCCCGGACGGGACCGCCGTCCGCACAATCCGAGTCTGATCAACTTCAACTCACGAAAGAAGACAACGTGGCACTCGACGTGCTGACCGACCTGAAAAAGGTCCGCAACATCGGCATCATGGCGCACATCGATGCCGGTAAGACCACGACGACCGAGCGCATCCTGTTCTACACCGGTGTCAACCACAAGATCGGTGAGACCCACGACGGCGCCTCGACGACCGACTGGATGGAGCAGGAGAAGGAGCGGGGCATCACCATCACCTCCGCGGCCGTCACCTCCTTCTGGGAGGGCACCCAGATCAACATCATCGACACGCCCGGTCACGTCGACTTCACCGTCGAGGTCGAGCGGTCGCTGCGCGTGCTGGACGGCGCCGTCGCGGTGTTCGACGGCAAGGAGGGCGTGGAGCCCCAGTCCGAGACCGTGTGGCGTCAGGCCGACAAGTACGACGTGCCCCGCATCGCGTTCGTCAACAAGATGGACAAGATGGGCGCCGACTTCTACTTCACCGTGCAGACGGTCAAGGACCGCCTGGGGGCGGAGCCGCTGGTGCTGCAGCTGCCGATCGGTGCCGAGGCCGACTTCGTCGGTGTCGTCGACCTGATCGAGATGCGCGCGCTGGTGTGGCCCGGTGACGCCAAGGGTGACGTCACCATGGGTGCGAAGTACGAGATCCAGGAGATCCCGGACGACCTCAAGGCCAAGGCCGACGAATACCGCCAGGCTCTCGTCGAGCGCGTGGCCGAGGCCGACGACGCCCTGATGGAGAAGTACCTCGAGGGTGGCGAGCTGACCACTGCCGAGCTCAAGGCCGGCATCCGCAAGCTCACCGTCAACTCCGAGCTCTACCCGATCCTGTGCGGCTCGGCGTTCAAGAACCGCGGTGTGCAGCCGATGCTCGACGCGGTCGTGGACTACCTGCCGTCGCCGCTGGACGTGCCCCCGATGATCGGCCACAAGCCGGGCAACGAGGACGAAGAGGTCACCCGCGAGCCGAGCAAGGACGCTCCGTTCTCCGCTCTGGCGTTCAAGGTCGCCGCGCACCCGTTCTTCGGCACGCTGACGTTCATCCGCGTCTACTCCGGTCGCATCGCCGCCGGCAGCCAGGTGGTCAACTCGACCAAGGGCAAGAAGGAGCGCGTCGGCAAGCTCTTCCAGATGCACGCCAACAAGGAGAACCCGGTCGAGGAAGCCGTCGCCGGGCACATCTACGCGGCGATCGGTCTGAAGGACACCACCACCGGTGACACGCTGTGCGACCCCAACGAGCAGATCGTCCTGGAGTCGATGAGCTTCCCGGAGCCGGTCCTCCACGTGGCGATCGAGCCCAAGACCAAGAGCGACCAGGAGAAGCTGGGCACCGCGATCCAGAAGCTGGCGCAGGAGGACCCGACCTTCACCGTCCGCCTCGACGAGGAGACCGGCCAGACCGTCATCGGCGGTATGGGCGAACTCCACCTGGACATCATCGTCGACCGGATGAAGCGTGAGTTCAAGGTCGAGGCCAACGTCGGTGCGCCGCAGGTCGCCTACCGCGAGACGATCCGTCGCCCGGTCGAGAAGTACGACTACACCCACAAGAAGCAGACCGGTGGATCCGGCCAGTTCGCGAAGGTGCAGTTGACGATCGAGCCGCTGAACACCGAGGACGGCGAGCTCTACGAGTTCGAGAACAAGGTCACCGGTGGACGCGTCCCGCGCGAGTACATCCCGTCGGTCGACCAGGGCATCCAGGAGGCCATGCAGCTCGGCATCCTGGCCGGCTACCCGCTCGTCGGGGTCAAGGCGACCCTGCTGGACGGCGCCTACCACGACGTGGACTCCTCGGAGATGGCGTTCAAGATCGCCGGTTCGATGGCGTTGAAGGAGATGGCCCGCAAGGCCGACCCGGCGCTGCTCGAGCCGATGATGGCGGTCGAGGTGCGCACGCCGGAGGACTACATGGGCGACGTCATCGGCGACCTGAACTCCCGTCGTGGCCAGATCCAGGCCATGGAGGACATCAGCGGCGCCAAGGTCGTCAAGGCGGTCGTGCCGCTGTCCGAGATGTTCGGGTATGTCGGCGACCTGCGGTCCAAGACCCAGGGTCGTGCCAACTACACGATGCAGTTCGACTCGTACGCCGAGGTTCCCCGGAACGTCGCGGACGAGATCATCAAGAAGATCCGGGGCGAGTGACGCGCGGGCGCCGCGGCATACCGAATTGAACGTGGTATGCCGCAGCGCCTATCGTCAGCCCGGTTTGTAAGAAGCGCAACAACACACACCGAAGGCGCCGCCCCGGCGCTGAACAGAAATTGTCCTTGAAGGAGGACCCACAGTGGCTAAGGCCAAGTTCGAGCGGACCAAGCCGCACGTCAACATCGGAACCATCGGTCACGTCGACCACGGCAAGACCACGTTGACGGCTGCTATCACCAAGGTGCTGGCGGACAAGTTCCCCGACCTGAACAAGGCGTCGGCGTTCGAGGACATCGACAACGCTCCCGAGGAGCGCCAGCGCGGTATCACCATCAACGTCTCCCACCAGGAGTACGAGACCGACAAGCGCCACTACGCGCACGTCGACGCGCCGGGTCACGCCGACTACGTCAAGAACATGATCACCGGTGCCGCGCAGATGGACGGCGCCATCCTGGTCGTCGCCGCGACCGACGGCCCGATGCCGCAGACCCGTGAGCACGTGCTGCTCGCGCGTCAGGTCGGCGTCCCCTACATCCTGGTGGCGCTGAACAAGGCCGACATGGTCGACGACGAGGAGATCCTCGAGCTCGTCGAGATGGAGGTCCGTGAGCTGCTGTCGAGCCAGGAGTTCGACGGCGACAACGCCCCGGTCGTCAAGGTCTCGGCGCTCAAGGCGCTCGAGGGTGACCCGGAGTGGACCAAGTCGGTCGAGGAGCTCATGGAGGCCGTCGACGAGTCGATCCCGGACCCGGTCCGCGACACCGACAAGCCGTTCCTGATGCCGATCGAGGACGTCTTCACGATCACCGGTCGCGGCACCGTCGTCACCGGCCGTATCGAGCGCGGTGTGCTGAACGTCAACGAAGAGGTCGAGATCGTCGGCATCAAGGAGGCTTCGCAGAAGACCACCGTGACCGGCATCGAGATGTTCCGCAAGCTGCTCGACGAGGGCCGCGCCGGTGAGAACGTCGGTCTGCTGCTCCGTGGCACCAAGCGCGAGGACGTCGAGCGCGGTCAGGTCGTCGTGAAGCCGGGCTCGATCACCCCGCACACCGAGTTCGAGGGCCAGGTCTACATCCTGGGTAAGGACGAGGGTGGCCGTCACACGCCGTTCTACGACAACTACCGCCCGCAGTTCTACTTCCGGACCACGGACGTCACCGGTGTCGTGACGCTGCCGGAGGGCACCGAGATGGTCATGCCCGGTGACAACACCGAGATGTCCGTCCAGCTGATCCAGCCGATCGCCATGGAGGAGGGCCTGCGCTTCGCCATCCGCGAGGGCGGCCGCACCGTCGGCGCCGGCCGAGTCACCAAGATCATCAAGTAATTCGACGGTATCCCACCGTCGGGTCTTGACCCGATCAGCCGAAAGGCCCCGGACCTCTTGCGAGGTCCGGGGCCTTTCCCGTGGGCGGGTGGCGCACCCACGTGGTCCTAGCGCGCGGCGGCGGCCCGCAGGTGCGACCAGGTGACGGCACCGATGATGCCGTCGACCTTCAGGTGGTGCCGGCGTTGGAAGGCCTTGATCGCGGCCGTCGTGGCTGGGCCGTCATCGCCGTCGACCGTCAGGTGCGCGCCCAGCAGGTTCAGCAGCTGCTGCGCGTACTTCACATCGGCCCCGCGCATCCCGACGTGCAGCACACGCAGCTTCGCCGGGCGGGGGATCTGCGTGGGCTTGGCGGAGGGCTTGGGCTTGGGCTTGGGCTTCGGGGCCGGCGTGGGCTTCGGCTTGGAGGTGGGCTTCGGCGCGGGTGCCCGGCCGGACTGCTGACCGCTGGCGCTCTGCAGGTGGGACCAGGTGATCGGGCCCACGATGCCGTCGACGCTCAGGTGCTGCCGGCGCTGGAAGGACTTGACCGCGGCCGTCGTCGCCGGGCCGTCGTCACCGTCGGCGGTCAAGCGCGAGCCGAGCAGGTTCAGCAGCTGCTGCGCGTACTTCACGTCCGCACCGCGCATCCCGACGTGCAGCACTCGCAGCTTCGCCGGCCGCGGGATCTGTGTCGGCGTCGGCTTCGGGGCCGGCTTGGGGGTCGGCTTGGGGGTCGGCTTCGGGGTCGGCTTGGGTGTGGGGGTCGGCGCAGGTTGCGGCCACAGCGTGTCCAGCAGGGCGTCCGCGGAGGACTGCGCCAGCGCGTATTCGCCGCGGTATGCCGCAGCCGGTCGCTGCACGTCCGCGGCCACCTGACCGGACGGGGCGGCCAGCCAGGTGTTGCGCGGGTAGATCTGCTGCATCACGGCGAGGAACTTCGCCGTGGCGGACTCGGGGTTGATGCGCTGGTCGTAGGTGCCCCAGGAGTTGCGCTGCTGGAACAACCCCACGCTGTCCAGGTCACCACCGGTGTAGTTGCGCAGGGTGGTCTCCACCATGACCGTCATCAGCGCGATCTCGGCGCCCTTGCGGTCCAGGCCGCTCGCACGTGCTGCGCCGACGACGCGGCGCGCGCAGGCGACCTGTTCGGCGCTGAGCAGTCCGCCCATCCGCGCGTAGGTCATCGCGGACGCCAGTTGCGCCGCTGTCGTCGTGTCCGCTGCGGTGGGCACACAGGACACCCAGGTCAGGGACATGGTGCTGCGGTGCGTGGACCGCAGCGCCCAGACCGGGTTGCCGGCCGGTCCGGGGATGGCGGCCCCGCTCAGTGCGCTGGCGCGGGGGGTGGGCCTGATGTCGGCGTGGGCCGGCGCTGCGGACACCGTGCTCAGCGCGGTGGCGACGGTGCACAGCGCCGTGGCGGCGGTGAGAAGGCGGGGGATACCCATGTGTGTTGTCCTCATGGCTCAGGGAGGGGCGGCAGTCTGGCGGTGGTGCGCACCTCGGCCGCGTGTGCGTCACGAGGGTGTGCGGAGAATATTGTGACAGTTGTTGCGAGTCCGCGTGTCGCAATCACATATTTTGAGAAACGTGCGCTATAGGGCGTGTCGCACGCTCGCCGGCACGGCACCTCATGGGCATCGTCCGCAGTTATACAAGAGCCCTTGTGTATGTCGTCGCCGACGCCCACCCTGGTCGCATGCCACGCAAGACAGCCGCAGAGCGGCATACTGCCTCCGCGCCGTCGGTCGACGTTCCGGACCTGCCGCAGGGCGCCGCGCTGATCGACGCCCTGCTCGCCGTGCACCACCCGGTGCGGCGGCGCATCCTGGAGATACTGACCAATGACGGACCGGCGACCGTGGGGCAGCTCGCCGCGCGCCTGGACATCGCCGTCGGTTCGGTGAGTCACCACCTCAAGCCGATGCACAAGGTCGGCTTCATCGAACCGGCACCGGAGCTGGCACGCGACACCCGCGAGTCCTGGTGGCGCGGCCGGCACCGACGCCTGTCGTGGAGCAACCAGGACTACGCCGACGGGAGCTTCGCCCGGCAGGTCGCCGACGCGGCCGAGCGGGCCAACCTCGAATACCTCAACGCGGCGACCGTGCAGTGGATGCGCACGCGCGAGGACCTGCCGGCGCAGTGGCAGGAGGGGCTCGCGCACGACAATTTCGTGCCCGCGACGCCGGAGCAGATGGAGGACCTGAAGCAACGCGTCCAGGCGCTCACGGACGAATGGACGCGGGAGGTGCGCGCGGACGTGCAGGAGCATCCGAATGCGGATCGGCGACCGGTGCGGTTCATCGCGCGCATCTTCCCGAGTGAGCCGGGTGCGGTATGACGACGCCGACCGTGGAGGGCCCGCGGCTGATCGCGGCTCCGCCGCCGGCGGTGCGGCGCGACCGGATGGTGCAGGCCTACGTGCTGGCCGCCATCGTGTCCGCCGGTGGGGACACGGTTTTCGCGATCGGCCTGGCCTGGACAGCGGTGCAGCTGTTCTCTCCGGGATTGGCGGGCCTCGTGCTCGGGATCGAGATGCTGCCCCAGGCGCTCTGCACGCTGTTCGGCGGCGTGATCGCCGATCGCTTCGACACCCGACGCGTGATGATCCTCGGCGAACTCGCCCGGGTCATCGTGCTGCTGGTCGCCTCGATCTGCTGGGCGAGCGGATTGCACGCCGGCGCAGTGCTTTTCGCCGTGGCCATCTGCTTCGGCACGGTCAGCGGGCTGAGCACCCCCGCGGCTCGGACGCTGGTGCGGCAGTTGGTCCGGGACGACGACCTGGTGACCGTCAGCGGCTGGACCCAGACCGGCTCTCGGCTCGCTCGACTCCTCGGTGCGCCGCTGGGCGCGGTGGTGATCCACGGGGGCTTCGGCTTCTCGATGATCGCCGACGCGTTGACGTTCCTGGTCGTCCTCATCGTGCTGTGGCTCGTCGTCCGCACCCGTTTCCGGTTGCCGCGGACACCGAAGGAGCCGGTCGTCCGATCGCTGCGCTCGGGCTGGGACTACATCCGCGGCTCCCAGGTGGCCCAGGTCTTCCTGCTCGGGCTCGCCGCGCTCAACGTCTTCGTCACACCGGTGATGTCCGTCGGCATCGCTCTTCGGGTGGCCGAATCCCATTGGGGCTCAAGCTGGTTGGGCGTCTCCGAGGCAACCTTCGCGATCGGCGCCATCGTCGGGTCGATCGCCGGCACCCGGTGGCAGGGCACGTACCTGCCCATGCGGTCGTTCCGTGTGTTGGTGTTGCAGGGCATCGGACTCAGCGCGGTCGGCCTGCCGACCCGGGTCGGCCTGGTCGTCGGTATGGCGCTGGTCGGTGTCACCGCCGGGATGGCCTCGGTGTGGTTGAGCGGGTCGTTCCAGCGAGTCATCGCGCCGAGCCACCTCGGCCGGGTCGGATCGGTCAGCAACCTCGGGGACCTGGTGCTCATCCCGGCGACCACGCCGGTCTTCGGGCTGCTGGCCGGCGCCTCTTCGGTGCTGGTCGCCACGACGGCGTGCGGACTGGCGATGAGTGCGTTGTGTGCGGCGTTCGCGCTCAGTCCGCAGATCCGGCAGCTGCGCTGAACAGCCACGGAGCGGTGGGCTGCAGGGCCACGGCAACCTCTCGCTGCAGCTCGGCTGCGTTCGGGATCCGCTGTCCCTCACCGCTTTCCGGATGTATGACGACATTGCCGAGGGCGACATACAGGCTGCGGAGGGTGTGCACCGCGTTGGTGGCCGCGGCTGGGACAGGCCCGGGCTCGCCGGTCGCGAACATGGCGGTGATCGGCTGCAGCAGCGGTCGCACGTCGGCGTCCGGTGTGCCGAGGAGTATGCCGACGACGGCAGCCGCGACCCGATCGTCCTCCTGATCACGCCAGACGAACTCCGTTGTCGCAGTGAGGCGTCCGGCGATCGCGTCGAGCAATCGATCGACCGGGGCGAGGCCTCTCGCGCCCAGCTCACCGACTGCGTCCGCGCCGTGCGCGACGGCGTGGATCCAGCCGATCGGCTCGACGTGGCCGCGCAGGTCCTGCTCGGTCGTCCACCACTCCAGCACGGAATCCGTCCACTCGGTGGGCCAGTCTCCATCGCCGGTCGTCCAGGTGGAGGCGAGCACCGCGAGGATCAGTGGTGCGAAGGACCGAGCCTGCGGCTGCGGATGAGCGAACCGGTCCACCATGAGATCACCCAGCTGCCGACGCTGTTCGCCGGTCAGTTGCCGCGCGGAAAGAGCCTCCGCGAGCTTCGTGTAGGCGCCGTCGTCGCGGACCGAGGGATCAGCGGAGGCGAGATCGTCGGTCAGCTGCCGAAAGGCCGAGTCGTCCATGCGTGTCACCCTACGGTCGGCATCAGGCGAAGCGACCGGAGTGTCGGCCGCGTCACACCGCCGTCCGTCATACGGTCCCCGATCAGCCACGCCGGGCGGCTTTGAGAGACTGGGGCGACCGCTTCGGATGTCCCCCAGGAGAACCCGCTGTGTCCAACGCACAACCGCTGACCGAGCTTTCCGCCGACCAGATCGCTGCATTCCGCCAGGAGCAGCAGACGGCGTACGACACGTTGAAGTCCAGCGGTCTCAAGCTCGACCTCACGCGGGGCAAACCGTCGGCGGAGCAGCTCGACCTGTCCAACGACATGCTCCAGTTGCCCACGTCGTATGTCGACGCCTCCGGCACCGACACCCGCAATTACGGCGGCCTGCAAGGCATTCCGCAGCTGCGGGAAATCTTCGCCGAGCTGCTGTGGGTCGAGCCGGAGCAGGTCGTGGCCGGCGGCAACGCCAGCCTGACGATGATGCGCGATGTCCTCTATTACCTGACGCTCTTCGGCGGCGTGGACTCCCCGCGGCCCTGGTCGCAGGAGGAGAAGGTCCGCTTCATCTGCCCGGTGCCCGGCTACGACCGGCACCACACCCTGCTGGAGTCGCTCGGCATCGAGATGATCACCGTGCCGATGCGGGCCGACGGCCCCGACGCGGATGCCGTCGCCGCCCTCGTCGCGGACGACCCGACCATCAAGGGCATCTGGATCGTGCCGACATACAGCAACCCGGCCGGTGCGGTGTGCAGCCAGGAAGTGGCCGCCAAGCTGGCGTCGATGCCGACCGCGGCACCGGACTTCAAGATCTTCTGGGACAACGCCTACGCGTTCCACCACCTGACCCAGGACGAGGCCAAGAGCGCCGACATCCTGTCGCTGGCCAGCGCCGCCGGCCACCCCCACCGTCCGATCATGTTCGCCTCCACGTCCAAGATCACCTTCGCCGGTGCCGGCGTCGGTTTCCTGGCGGCCTCGGTCGACCAGGTCACGTGGTACCTCGGCCACCTCGGCAACGGCTCGATCGGCCCGGACAAGATCAACCAGCTGCGGCACGCCGAGTTCTTCGGCGACGCCGAGGGTGTGCGGCAGCACATGCGCAAGCACCGCGACATCATCGCCCCGAAGTTCGCCGAGGTGCAGCGGATCCTGCGGGAGCGGCTGGGCGGCACCGGGGTCGCCACCTGGACCGACCCGGTGGGCGGATACTTCGTCAGCCTCGACGTGCTGCCCGGCACGGCGACCCGCGTGGTCCAGCTCGCCAAGGACGCCGGCATCGCCCTGACGCCGGCGGGCGCGTCATACCCCTACGGCAACGACCCTGAGGACACCAACATCCGCCTGGCGCCGACGTTCCCGGTGGCCGAGGAGGTCACCGCGGCGATGGAGGCCGTCGCGACGTGCGTGTTGCTGGCCGCCGCCGAGAAGCTCAGCGCCTGACCCGACAGGCTCGGCTCCAGATAGCCCGCAAGTCGCGACGGTTGAGGGTTGTGCGCGGGCGCCGGCGGATCTGTGTGCGTGACCCGCGACGGTTGAGGGTTGTGTGCAGGCGCCGGCGGATCTGTGTGCCTAACCCGCGACGGTTGAGGGTTGTGCGCGGGCGCCGGCGGATCTGTGTGCGTAACCCGCGACAGTTGAGGGTTGTGCGCGGGCGCCGGCAGATCTGTGTGCGTAACCCGCGAGTTGAGTCCCGCATAGTGGTGTAGCGCGGTCGCCGTGATCGTCCTGGTATTGGACGTGGTGCGGCCACCGCGTGATCCTTCGAGTGAACCTCTCACAGCACTCTCGAATGGAGTCATCACGATGACCGCACCACACA